>CALVKV010000186.1 GCA_944333305.1 uncultured Bacilli bacterium | reverse complement strand
GGGGCAGCAACATCGACTACCTCTGCCCTTTTACCCTTCAGCGCGTCCATGACGGCCTTGAACACGCTGCCGTCCGGATCCCTCGCCCGAATGACAATAATCTCCTCCAAGCTGCTCACCTCCCCGGGATCTTCTGCGGCATGATCAGTTTTGCAGAATTGCCGCCGCCTCTTCCTCGCCGAGATACCCGTATTTCACCATCTGTTGGAGAACATACTGCTGCCGCTGCGCAGCCAGATCTGGGTTCGCCGTCAGCGAGTAGACGGATGGCGCATTGGGGATTCCGGCCAGCAGCGTGGCTTCGTCATCCGTCATGTCCGCAGGCTCCTTCCCAAAGTAGCCCGCGCTGGCGTCCCGGACACAGTAATAGCCGTCGCCAAAGTAAATGGAGTTGACATACAGCTCCAGGATCTCGTCTTTTGAGTAGGTCTGCTCCAGCCGAAAGGCCATGAAAACCTCCGCAGCCTTACGGATAAAACTCCGCTCCTGGGTAAAATACAGGTTCTTGGCAAGCTGCTGGGTGATGGTGCTGCCGCCTTCCCGCAGGCTCCAGGACTTGATGTTGTTCCAGGCAGCTCTGGCGATGGCGATGATGTCGATGCCGCAATGCTGTTCAAAGCGGTGGTCCTCCACTGCCACGACCGCATCAAGATAGATCTCCGGCAGGTCTGCAAGCGGCGTGTAGCTGGGATCTGCCTGCACCTCTGCAACCTTGTCCTCCAAGCTCTGCTCCTTGAGTGCGTCACGATACATCAGGTAGCCCAGAACAGCCACCACACTGCCGCACAAAATCCCGGCGGCTACGATCAGCAGAATGATCCGCACCAGTAGTTTTTTCAGTATCCGCATGACGCACCTCACAGTTTACTCGATCTGAATGGACACGCTCCCGGTCACGCCCACGGCCCAGACGCCGAGATAGACGCTTCCACCGCCCACCTCGATGGTGCCGGAGTAATCCCCGCTCTCGGACAGCAGGAGCACCGGTTCCTCCGAGCCGGAGCACAGGAAGATGGCGGCCTCTCCTTCCTCAATATCGAGGGAGCAGGTGAGTTCTACCGTGTTCCCGGCCTCCCGGTTCAGCGTGGTGCCACCGAAGAGCAGTTCCGTACCGGAGAAGTCCTCGTAGTCAGCCGCATAGGTGCCGGTGTAGTCGTCCTCGCCCCGGACACGCTCCCCCTGGAGGGAGCGGTCCGGCGTCAGCGCCCAGGAGCCGGCGGTATCCATCAGCGAACTGTAGGCATCCAGAATGGCGTCCTTCACTGAGTCATCCGTCGCGTCGGCCGCGGCGTCGAGGGCTGCATCTGTCATATCCGCCAGAGCGCCGGCGATCTGATCCGTCCCCTCCGCCAAGCCATTGAGTACCGCGTCCGTCCCATCCGCCACTGATTGCATCATGCTGGAACAGCCGGACAGCAGAAGGGCGCAGAACAGGCCGCAGGTCAGGAGCGGCGCACATCGTTTCCGAGTCTTTCTCATCGTGTTCTCCTCCCTGCCTGCCGACGGCCCCGGCCCTTGGCCTTTTTCGGTTTCACCTGCGCTCCCTTGTTGCTGGGGCGGGACATCAGCAGGAGCACCGCAGTCAAGGCGATGACAGCCCCCATACCCAGAAGGGACAGCGGGATGCTGGGGGCCTCGGTGGCCCCGTTGTATTCCTGCATATCAAAGCCGGCCAGCACCAGCGCCGCGGAGAAAGGGTAGGCGGAGAGCAGGAACCCGCTCTTAAAGAACAAAATGCAGTATCCCAGGAAAAAGGTCAGGATGGAGCCGCCCAGATAGGCGCCCCGCATCTGCCCGAAAATCAGGATCATGGGCATACACACCAGGAAGGTGGTCAGCGACGCAGCCACCACCTGTCCCCCCTGCTGGAGGATCACCCCAAGCGTCAGCCCTGGGAGGCCCGCCCGCGTTCCCGTGAGTACTGTCACAGCCACACTGTAAAGGCCGAACAGCAGGGACAGCAGGCCGGTGACCGCCAGCTTGCCCCCAAGGAGCTTTGGATAGGACACCGGGACGGTGAGCAGGTTCTTCATGGTATCGTGGGTATTCTCCCGGTCGATCAGCCACCCGCCGATCATCACCAGGGAGATGGGGAGAAACACCTGGGTGTTGCCCCACACTACACTGGAAAACAGGTGGAGCATATCATAGTTGGGGTCCCGGATCTCCGGGTTCACAATCAGCTGGGTGCCGTACTGCACCACCGGACAGAGGGCCAGGGCCACAATGCCCACCAGCAGGATCTGGCACCGCCGCAGCTTCCACCACTCTGTTTGAATCATCTTCCACATACGCAACACCTCCTCAAACGCCCTGGCGCTTGTAGACCAGCGCGATCAGGGCCATGAACACCGCAGCCTCCGTCCCGGTCACCAGAAACGCCTGGGCGGTGGTGACAAAATAGGGGCTGACCCGCTCCAAAAGTCCCAGCATCTCGGCGCCGGCGTTGGAGAAGTCGAGATACTGGAAGTACCACCGGAAGGTCAGCGGCCCGGGCAGCAGCGTCCCCAGGTTCAGGCCGAAGGGCTGGGTGATAAAGAGGTCGTTCAGGCCGAAGATGTAGTTGACAGATGTGTAGAAGAAGGTGATGATGACGGAGACGATATAGCTCCGGTTCAGCAGCACCACCAGCAGGATGCAGGGCAATGC
>CALVKV010000185.1 GCA_944333305.1 uncultured Bacilli bacterium | reverse complement strand
GAGAGTACACGGACAGTCTGTTTGCCATGCGGCTTCCCCTGGACGCCGTGCGGATGAGCGACGTTTCGGAGCGGATGCGCAATCATATCATGGAAGAGGACGGCGTCCGGTATATTCAGGCCCACCCGGTATTTTTCTATGAATCGGTGTGGTGCCTTCTTCTGCTTGCCGTGCTGCTTCTGTACCGCAGACACCGGAAATTTTCCGGCGAAGTTTTTCTGATGTATCTGTGCGGATACGGGGCAGGCCGGTTCTGCCTGGAGGGCCTGCGGACGGACCAGCTTCTGATGCCTGTTACGGGCTGGCCGGTTTCCCAGGTGGTATCGGCGGCGCTGGTGGTCCTGTCAGTGATTCTGATTATCTACAACCGGCTGGATACGGGAAAAAACAGGATGCACTGGTCGCGGCAGAAACGAATGTGGAGAGGGCAGAAGGGCGGGATGCGGTGAGAGCGGGCAGCGTGCCTGCGTCATTCGCAAAGCCGTCCTGACGGACTCACTGCGGCCTCGCGGCCGCTTCTTTGCTCATTCGACGGCAGGCACTACATATGCAAAAAACCGGCTGATTTTTATGCGAGCATAAATCAGCCGGTTTTTCACATATGAGTGCACTTTAAAAGGAACAATATCTCCGGGAAAAATTCTGGACTTTTCATTTTTCAGGGACTATAATTAAGATATATGTGAATATATGTGAAACATTGACACAAATATTAAGGAGGAACAAGAAATGGCAAGAACAATGAAGACCATGGATGGTAATCATGCAGCCGCTCATGCATCATATGCTTATACTGATGTTGCTGCTATCTACCCGATTACCCCGTCATCTCCCATGGCGGAAGCCAGCGATGAGTGGGCTACCCAGGGGAGAAAGAATATTTTCGGACAGGAAGTGCAGATTACTGAAATGCAGTCCGAGGCAGGAGCTGCAGGAGCTGTACACGGTTCTCTTTCCGCAGGTGCCCTGACCACAACCTACACGGCTTCCCAGGGACTACTTCTTATGATTCCGAACCTGTATAAGATTGCCGGCGAGCAGCTGCCGGGTGTATTTAATGTATCCGCCCGTGCTCTTGCAAGCCATGCATTATCCATTTTCGGAGACCACTCCGATATTTATGCCTGTCGTCAGACCGGATGTGCAATGCTCTGCGAATCCAGTGTACAGGAAGTTATGGACCTGACACCGGTTGCACACTGCGCAGCCATCAAGGGACGCCTTCCGTTTATCAATTTCTTCGACGGTTTCCGTACATCCCACGAAATTCAGAAAATTGAGACATGGGATTACGATGACCTGGCGGACCTGGTAGACATGGATGCCATCGATGCATTCCGTAAACATGCACTGAACCCGAACCATCCGTGCCAGAGAGGTTCTGCACAGAACCCGGATATCTTCTTCCAGGCACGTGAAGCATGTAATCCGTTCTACGATGCCATGCCGGCAATCGTTCAGGAATACATGGACAAAGTAAATGCAAAGATTGGTACAGATTACAAACTGTTCAACTACTACGGAGCAGAAGATGCAGAGAGCGTTATCATTGCAATGGGTTCCGTATGTGATACCATCGAGGAGACCATCGATTACCTGATGGCAGCCGGAAAGAAAGTCGGTGTTGTAAAAGTTCGTCTTTACAGACCGTTCTGCGCATCCGCACTGATTGATGCCATCCCGGACAGCGTAAAGGTAATTAATGTATTAGACAGAACAAAAGAGCCGGGCGCTCTGGGCGAGCCTCTTTACCTGGATGTTGTTGCAGCACTGAAAGGAACGAAGTTCGACAGTGTTAAGATTAACTCCGGACGTTACGGACTTGGCTCCAAAGACACCACACCGGCACAGATTGTAGCTGTTTACAACAACGTAGATAAAGCAAGATTCACCATCGGTATCGTGGACGATGTAACCGGACTTTCCCTGGATGAGGGCGAGCAGATTGTTACCACTCCGGAAGGAACCATCAACTGCAAGTTCTGGGGACTGGGAGCTGACGGTACTGTAGGCGCAAACAAGAACTCCATCAAGATTATCGGTGACAATACAGACATGTATGCACAGGCATACTTTGATTATGACTCCAAAAAATCCGGTGGTGTAACCATGTCCCACCTGCGTTTTGGTAAGAAACCGATTAAATCTACATACCTGATTAAGAAAGCAAACTTTGTTGCCTGTCATAATCCGTCCTATGTAAATAAATACAACATGGTTCAGGAACTGGTAGACGGCGGTACATTCCTTCTGAACTGTCCGTGGGATATGGAAGGACTGGACAAGCACCTTCCGGGACAGGTAAAAGCATTTATCGCAAACCACAATATCAAGTTCTACACCATCGACGGTATTAAGATTGGTAAGGAAATCGGACTTGGCGGACGTATCAACACCGTTCTTCAGTCTGCATTCTTCAAACTTGCCAACATCATTCCGGAAGAGGAAGCAATCGACCTGATGAAGAAGGCTGCAAAAGCAACCTACGGAAGAAAAGGTGACAAGATTGTACAGATGAACTACGATGCTATCGATGCAGGTGCAAAACAGGTACACGAAGTACAGGTTCCGGAAAGCTGGAAAGAATGCCCGGATGAAGGACTGTTCACACCGGAAGTAAAAGGCGGAAGAGAAGACGCTGTTGCATTCGTTAAGAACATCCAGTCCAAGGTAAACGCACAGGAAGGATA
>CALVKV010000184.1 GCA_944333305.1 uncultured Bacilli bacterium | reverse complement strand
TGGGACGGTTCTACGAGGTATTCGGGGAGCAGTACGAAGCGATATTGACAGAAATGAATCGGGAATTGGTAGCGTAATTATGCAGTGGAAAACAGAAGCTTTAAGCGAGATTGCTTTTATGACAAGTGGAGGGACCCCAAGTAAAAAGCATCCTGAATACTACAAAGATGGCACAATTCCATGGGTTCGATCAGGTGAACTTGAAAATGGTGCCATTCGTGATACCGAGATTAAAATTACTCAAGCTGGCTTGGATGCTTCTAGTGCGAAAATATTTCCCAAGGGGACATTGCTCATTGCGTTGTATGGTGCAACCATTGGCAAGTTAGCCTATTTAGATATTGAGGCATGTACCAATCAAGCGGTATGTGGAATTTTTGAGAATGAAAAAGTATCTCAAAAATATCTATATTATTTTCTACTGTTCCATCGACCCAATCTGATCAAACAGGGAATCGGTGGCGCACAGCCCAATATTAGTCAGACAATTCTCAAGAAGATGATGGTATCATACCCTTGCGATAAAGCCGAACAGCTTCGTATCGTTGGAAAGATTGAAGAGCTATCCTCCCGACTGGATGCCAGCGTGGCAGAGCTGCAAACCGCAAAGGAAAAGCTATCAGCTTATCGTCAGGCCGTTCTAAAAGAGGCGTTTGCAAACTCTACGCGGACCGAATTGGTTGAAATGTCCGAAATTGCAGAGGACATTCGTATAGGTCCATTTGGCACAATGTTGCATAAATCCGACTATATTTCCGATGGCGTTCCTGTCATTAACCCTCAGCATATAAAGAATCTTTCCATCATTCCGAGCCGGAAAATAACAGTTTCTCAAGAGATGGCAGTTGAATTATCTTCTTACCGGTTAAGAGAAAACGATATAATTATGGGGCGGAGAGGTGAAATGGGGCGCGCAGCAGCAATTACTAAATCTGAAGCTGGTTGGATTTGTGGAACCGGCAGTCTCCTTTTTCGGTTAAAGCCAGAATATGATGCTTCCTTTTACGCCCAAATACTGTCCAGCCCAGATATTGTCCATTATTTAGAAGATCATGCAACAGGTACAACAATGAAGAATTTAAACGAACATATTGTAAAGCACATCCCTGTACCCAAGGTAACAAAACAGATGCAAAAAGTGATAGTATCAAGATTAGAGGAAGAGACTTCTATTTGCGATAGCATCGGGCAAGCTATTGACGCTTCTTTGCGGCAGGCAGAATCCCTGCGCCAAAGCATTTTGAAACAAGCCTTTGAAGGGAACCTGTAAAACCATGGAAATTGATACAAACCCTTATCGCTGCCTCCAGGCCAATATCAGCCCAACCGAATTCGAAGTATTCTGCCTTGAAACATTGAAGGCCTATGCCGAAAGAGAAGGGTTACAAGATTTCGAAATCAAACACAATCAAAAAATTGAAACGTATGACAGCACCTATCAGATTGATGTGCTTGCAGAATATACTGCTCTTGGCTGCCACAACAAAGTAATCATAGAATGCAAACATCATACGGGAAATATTAAACGGACCGTCGTTACCGATTTGTGTGCTAAAATACAGAGCATCGGAGCACAAAAAGGAATCATTATATCCACATCCGGGTTCCAAAAGGATGCTGTTACATACGCTCAGATACACGGAATTGCGTTATGGCAGATCGTCGACACTTTCATCCGGCACGTCACCAATTCTGCCCGTAGAGAGCCTTCTCCACAGATGGAGTGGGTATTGGCAGTGGATCACTTCCTTCCAAAATATTTTGTTGCAGAATGGGATTATGAACTGGATTGGCCCTACAACGAAATCTATCCAACGCCACAGATGTATAAAATCGCCAAAGAAAAGGCGAAAGAGTACCTAAAAGAATACGGGAGTAATCATGTCTGAACAAACCACAAGCATAATTTCCAAAGTCTGGGGCATGTGCGGTCCTCTGCGGGACGACGGTGTGTCCTATGGTGACTATCTGGAACAGCTCACCTATTTGATTTTTCTGAAGATGTCCGATGAATACGCCAAACCGCCCTATAAGCGGCAGACCGGCATTCCCGCAGGCTGCAGCTGGGCCGATATGAGCGATTTAAAGGGCACCGAGCTGGAAGAAAAGTACAAAACCATCCTGGAAACCCTGGGCGAACAAGGTGGCACCCTGGGTAAAATTTTCAAAGGCGCCACCAACAAGATCAACAACGCCGCCATCCTGTACCGCATCGTCCAGATGATCGACCGGGAAAACTGGGTTTCCATGTCCACCGATGTCAAAGGCGAAATCTACGAAGGCCTTCTGCAGAAAAACGCAGAGGACATCAAAAGCGGCGCCGGGCAATACTTCACACCCCGTCCGCTGATCCAGGCAATGGTGGAGTGTGTTCGCCCCGAGCCCATGAAAACCATCGCAGACCCCTGCTGCGGAAGCGGTGGCTTTTTGCTGGCTGCTCAGAGCTATCTGGCAGACCCGCAGCATTACAACCTAGACCGGGAGGAAAAAGAGTTTCTGAAAAAGGAAGCCTTCCGCGGCTGGGAGATCGTTCCCACCACCTTCAAGATGAGCCTGATGAACCTCTATCTCCACAACATCGGCGATCTGTACGGCAAGGTTCCCATCACGCTGGGAGACGCTCTGCTCACCGACCCCGGCGAACGGTTCGATTATGTCCTGACCAACCCGCCCTTCGGCAAGAAGTCGGCACTCACCTTCACCAATGAGGAGGGCGAGCAGGAGGAAGAAGATCTGGTGTATAACCGCCAGGACTTCTGGACCACCAGCTCCAACAA
>CALVKV010000183.1 GCA_944333305.1 uncultured Bacilli bacterium | reverse complement strand
CTCCAAACACATACGTCATTTCATCGAGGGCGACTACATTCCGGATCTCAGGCTGATGAATCCCCATCTGCATATCCACGGTCTCATAAGGGCTTTCCCCGTCCATACCGTAAGCATACCGCTCTCCATAGAGCAAATCATACTGCAGAAGCTCCATGTCCGGCAGATACCATTTTGTCTTGCGGCGGGCCTGATGGAACTGCATCATGGTTCCCGTATGAATGTCTACCTTATCGAGCACCTCTGCGGCAATCTGGTAAGAGCAGAGCGTCTGATCCTCCTTTTCCAGTCCGATATTGTCCACAATCACATAGCTCGTATCGAACAGGTACCGGTTGCTCACATCCTCCACGGTAAGCCCCAGCGTAGGCAGGTGATCTCCGTACATGACGAGAACGTAATCCTCGCCGTAAGCATCCAGGGCATCAATCAGATCTGCAATAAACTGATCCATCTCGTGAAGCTGATTTACATAGTATTCCCATTGGTTATTCTTTTCTTCTGTCTCAGCTCCCGTAACCCGGATAGCCGGATCCTCCAGCACCTTCTCCGTAGGATACTCGCCGTGTCCCTGCACGGAAATCGTATAGATAAAGTCCTGCCGGGCTGTAGAGTCCAGACAGTCCAGGATATGCTCTATCAGAACCTCATCCTTCAGCCAGCCATTTTCCGTCGTGTTGGACACATCCATGTATTCTTTCGAAGTATAAGTGTCAAAACCAAGATTTTTGAACACATCCGCGCGGCTGTAAAAGGTCGCCTTATTGTTGTGGATGGCATGAGTGGCATACCCGACGTCCTTCAGATTATAGGCCACACTCTCGCAGGTCGTCTCCTTCAGAATCGTCTTATAGGGATATTCACCCGGACCGAAATACCGGAGGTTCATTCCCGTAATGCACTCAAACTCTGTATTGGCTGTTCCCGCTCCCACAGACGGCACCTTAAAAGCGCCTGAAGAATACTCCTCCATCAGTCTGTGGAAATTCGGAATCGGATCCTCTGAAAACTCCAGAAACTCCACCGTGGTCGGATCGAAAAAGGTCTCCAGCTGCAGCATGATAATATTCGGCTTTTCCGAATCGTTATCCTCCTCTGCCAGCACCTCCTCATCCCGATCCACAATAGCTTTTATCGTATCCTCCGAATAATCGTAGGGCTTATCCATTCCCGTAGCCAGCAGGCTGCAGAAAAAGCAGTAGGGCAGGCCGTAATCCTCGTAGGCAAAAGCGATATTGCCAAAATAGGTGGACAGCACGCGCTGCTCCAGACACAGCTTCGTCGTGCCGGCGAAAAGCCCAATCACAGCCGCCAGGCCCGCAATATTGACCGGATAGCGGAGCCTTCCCTGGTACTTCGGAGCGTATTTCCACAGCAGCACCAGAACTATAATCCCGAGAGCAACCCCTCCTATTTTTAAAATCAGCTGCACCGGGGACATATAATTTCCCACAATGTCCAGCGCGTCTGTGATCAGATGCAGATCCTGGCCTGTAAAGGGCGTCACGCGGCTTGCCAGAATCGTTCCGTTTATAATGCCGAGCACCAGCCAGAAAAACGAAATCAGAAGCCTCATAAAAATTCTGCGTCTCACCAGATATACCAGCATGAAGCTCATAAATATCATGAAGCTGTTGTAAGCAAAGACGGCCGTGCTCTCTGTCATGAAAGACCAGGCTTCCACCGCCGAATGGCGGGATACAGCCTCCATAATAAAGTAGATCACCCAGGAAAGCAGCGCATGAAGCACCAGAGAAAACCGGTTTGCAAAAGCGATCGGCTTCTCAAGCGGTCCGCTGCACCTTTCGTGAATCCTGTGGCAGAATGCCCCAAATCCCCCCAGCCACTTTTTAATCCTTTTCATAATCCTCACTTTTTTCTTTTTTCGCGGCGGCACTGAAGCCGCCAGGCCCTGTTACTTTGAAAGGGACGCCAGATGCTCCTTTACCTGCGCCATCATCTGTGTATATTTCGCAAGCTTTTCCTTTGCCTCATCAATCTTGCTCTGAGGAGCCTTGCTTATAAATTTCTCATTATTCAGCATGCCGTTTACGCGGGCCAGCTCCTTTGTCAGGCGTTCCTCTTCCTTCTTAAGCCGCTCCAGCTCCTTGTCGAGATCCACAAGCTCCGCAAACGGCATATACACCGCCGCATCAGGAATCAGAGCCGATACAGCGTCCTCGCCGATTCCGGTCTTATCTGCCTGCACGGTTACCTGGCTGGCGTAAGCCAGAGTCGCAAAGAACAGGCGGCTGCGCTCAAATACGCCGCGCACCCTCTCATTTTCAGAAACCACAAACACCTGCGCCTTTTTACTGGGCGGCACATTCATGGAGGAGCGTACATTTCGGATCGACCGCACTGCTTCCTTCAGAAGCTCGATTTCTGCCTCTTCCTCCGCAAAAGCCCACTCTTCCTTATATACAGGCCAGGAGGAAATCATGATAGATTCCTCGCCCGTCAGGTTGCGGAAAATCTCTTCTGTAATAAACGGCATATAGGGATGCAGAAGCTTCAGCGCGTTCGTAAGGACCGTCTTCAGCGTCCAGAGCGCAGCTGCCTTGGTCTGATCCTCGTCACTGTAGAGACGGGGCTTCACCATCTCGATATAC
>CALVKV010000182.1 GCA_944333305.1 uncultured Bacilli bacterium | reverse complement strand
ACTGTTGAGACAAACCCTGTAAATACCCTCCAGACTAATGCCCAGACAAAAAACAGATTCATCCTCTGACAAATATTGATCGTTCCAGTCTGCACAATCGGGAATATTGGTATTACCGGGTGCAAGATGGAGACAAATTGTGTCTCTTTCCAGGCCGTCTGAGATTTCTATGACTCTGCAATTCAATGCGGACTCAATACGCTCTATTGTATCAGTATATTGTGTTTTGCCAATGCCGCAATTCCATAAAGTTAATGTTTTGCGGCCATCTTCATGGCTTGATGTACTCAATAGAACGGGAGGTTCTGCTGCCGAATTGCACAACCCGGCTCGTTGCAGGTTGTGAGATATTGCGAGTGCGTTTTTGGGCATGGCAGAGAAAATTACGCCTGCTACAAACACCACTAAAGCGGCTAAAAGGGAAAGAGGCATACCAAACAGCCAGCCTACGCGCTGGATGACATTGGAAGGCTCGTATTGAAAAACACAGTATACGGCAACCAGCCAATAAATTGCAGAGGCAATCAAAAGATGTGGATTCTGAAAAATCTTTTTCATGCCAAACTTGAGCCGTTTTTTCAGCACAGCAATATTGCGTTCACAATTAAAATTTTTCTTATCAATATACATAAAAGGTTCCTCCTAAACTATATTTTTACAGCTGGCGAATGATAGAGGCACTGTCTACTTCCTCTACCTTGGGAATAGACTGCAAAATCCTTTCAATAGGATTTGCCTCTACTCCGGTATCAACAAAAGTTTTCTTCTCAGTGTCGAATTTTTGAAACGAAATATTTTTTCTGTCAAAGTGCCATACCTCTGCAATTCGGCGATAAAGCTGAACGGCACTTTCCTCTTTGGAAAGCCCGTAGCACTCATAAAACTGCTCGGGCGATAAAATACAGGTGACAAACAGAAGCTTGGCGGATATGAATTTATCGTGATATCGTGAATGTACAATATTTGAAAAATGTGGGTCTAACAAATTCAACAATTCAGAAAAACTAAATGGTTCATTTGGACGAATATCATCAAGAATTACCGCATCTTGCCCTACATATTTTGAGAATGGATCATTTCCTCGCGCAGTTTGATAAACGGTCAGGCCCTGCTTTTCACAATAAGCATGGCTGATGGTGGATTTTCCTGTGTAAGATTCACCCCATGCCCAGATGACGCGACAGTTGGTACGACCATTCAATTTTGTGAGTTGAACTTGGTCGTAATAATTCCATGCCCGGTTAAATTTTACTTCATGAAGCGCATACACTTGAGGTGAAATAAACTCAGCAAAGTTACTCCGCGTTATACGGCCCGTGGCACAACCATCGATCAACTCTTTTAGCTGTGCTGGCCCGTCTGCTTCTTTCAATGTATTTTCCACATCAAAATTTGCAACCATATCACTGATCGAGTATGGATGCTTGTCTGGATATCCGTCGTGTAAATAATACCTCAAGACATGATAGCGATTGCTCATGATTTTTTGCACAGCATTTTCGCCGGTCGTGAACCACCTGGCAACAGCTTTCAATGATGCATTACTGGTTCCAAAATACAGAAATATATGAAAATGGGGCTTTATGGAATTTCCATCATTGTCTACATCTTGATCATGTAAGATAAACGCATACTGCTTGATAGTTGTATACATAGAAATTCTTTGAATAATGGTTTCTATTGTCCACTCATCCTCGGGATAAAGTATAAGTTCACATTGTTTAGGCATTTCATCACCTTACTTTAAGATTTTATGGGTTATCCTCTGGCATACACTCTTTACACCGCCCGATGACGCAGCCCATCGGGCGGGAAAGATACTGAAATTAGAGCCGTTTGGAATTTCCTACACCGTCTACACCGGTGATATAAATTTTAGCCGCTGGCAATGGGTGGGAATCCTCGAGGGATTTCCACACCCATTGGCCAGTAGAAAAGCTTCTACTCAAGAGGGCTGATATCTTCTGCAGATGCAGCGATTTGCACACGTTTCGCACGGTCATAATACAGCTTCAGTTTCAATCCAGTGAATTTTACCGGGATACTCTGACCCGGCACCAATTCAATTTTTTGTTCCCCCGGAATTTTGACATTCAATGCATAATATCCTTTTTCGAGCAAAATGACGGAATAGCGGAAACCTTCCAACTTATCTGTGCGAACTCCGTTTTCATAGGTGTAGTAAGGGCGAACCCCGGTCACCACCATATCCTGTCCAAGACAGGTGTTGTCGATGCACAAGCCTGAAAGAGGCAGGGTGTTGTTATTTGGAATGTACATATTCTGGCTCCTTTCTATTGATTGTGTCAGCAAGGCATTGAGAATTCTTGCTAATTTGTTATATGCACTTTTTTTCGACTTCGGACAAGAATTTGCACGATACAAAAAATTTTTTTCTTTTTATTCTTGCTGACAGATTATTATATGCAAAAAAATTTTCTATCCCGAAAATTTTTACATGAGGGGAAATAGCACAGGAGTGCAACGTGTCAAGACATCGGCATTGCCTCGCCTTTGACGGTCTGGACACGTTGCACTCCTATGCTGCATGGTAATCAAGAGGCGAAAACGCCTCTATAAAATTTTAAACAATTTTCGTAAAACCTGTCGGAAAATAAAATGACTTGCATAGAATAACCCATCAACTGAAATGTTGAAAAACAGGAAAGGGGCTATTTTATGCACTGTTCAAAACATTATGTACATGATACTGGTGAATTTGATGCCATGGTAAACCGCGAAGTTATTTGCTACAGAATAAACAGCCGAAAGCATATCAGGCGCAGAACAACACAACAACAGAAAGAGGTGTGTTCTAAATGAAAGAAGTTCCGATCTGGGAGAAAAGCAATTTGAGCCTGGAAGAAGCTGCCGCCTACTCTGGTATTGGAATCAACAAAC
>CALVKV010000181.1 GCA_944333305.1 uncultured Bacilli bacterium | reverse complement strand
ACCACCGGCACCGACATCGACAAACTGATGCCGCCAGTCTCCCGCTTTGGCGGCGGCGCCCGCGCCAAAAAGAAGCAGGCCGTCATCGAAAAGCTGCAAGGATTTTTCCGGCAGTTTTATGGGATCGGGGGCAATAGCGGGACGGAGGAAGAATAGCCCTCCCGGCAGAAAAAAGGCTGCCAATGACACCGCACCGTTACCATATTGCAATCCCACTTTTCTCTGCGGTATAATGGGCCTGTAATACAAACGAAAGAGGGTGCCCGCCATGCTGGACCTTGCCAACCTGCGCCAATATAAGGAGAACAACCGCCTGGAAGCCAAGCGCGCCCAGGGCGGGCTGCCTCACAGCATCTGGGAAACCTACTCGGCCTTTGCCAACACCTTCGGCGGCTACATCCTGCTGGGCGTGGTCGAAAACGCCGACAAGAGCTTCTCCAGCGTGCCGCTGCCCGACTCGGAGCGGTTGGTGGCGGACTTTTGGAACGGCGTCAATAATCGTGCCGTCACCAATGTGAATATCCTCTCGGATCAGAACGTGCAGATTCGGGAGAGCGAGGGTAACCGCATTGTGGTCATTGAGGTGCCGCGGGCCGATCGGCACGACAAGCCGGTCTACATCGGGACCGACCCGTTTGCTGGCACCTACCGCCGCAACGGCGAGGGTGACTACCGCTGTACGCGGGAGGAAGTGCTGGCCATGTTGCGGGATCAGGCGGATGTCACCCAAGACGCCCGGGTCATGGAGACCATGACGCTGGAGGTGCTGGATATGGACACCATCCGCCGCTACCGGCAGCGGATGGACAACCTGCGTCCCGGACACGTCTGGTCAGAACTGCCCACCGAGGAGTTCCTGCACCGCATCGGCGCGATGGCGCGGGATTCCAAGGGCCGCCTGCGCCCCACGGCTGCCGGTCTGCTGATGTTCGGGCATGAATATGAGATCGTGCGGGAATTTCCCCACTACTTTCTCGACTACCAGGAACACGACCGCCCTGCCACCGCCGACGAGCGCTGGACCGACCGGATCGTTTCCAGTTCAGGGGATTGGAGCGGCAATATCTGCGACTTTTACTTCCGCGTCTACAACCGGATCGCACAGGACATCAAGGTGCCATTCAAACTGCAGGGTGCCGACCGCATCGATGACACGCCGCTGCACAAAGCCCTGCGGGAAGCGCTGGCCAATGCGCTGATCCATGCCGACTATTATGACCGCCGCGGCCTAGTGGTGCAGAAATGGCCCGACTGTATCCGCATCACCAACCCGGGCGCATTCCGCATCAACATACAGGAGGCGCTGGTGGGCGGCATATCCGATCCGCGCAACGAATCGCTGATCAAGATGTTCAATCTCATCAATGTGGGCGAGCGCGCAGGCAGCGGACTGCCCAGCATCCGCGCCGTCTGGCAGAAGCAGCACTGGAAAACGCCGCAAATCACCGAGAGCTTTGGCCCCGACCGCACCACGCTGCTGCTGCCGCTGGTTTCGGAAAAAGCGGCGATAAAAGTCGGCGATAAAAAAGTGGCGATAAAAAGCGGCGATAAGCCCGGCCGTATTGCCGAGCAGCGCAAAGCGGAGATTTTGCAGTACCTGACCGACACGCCCCAGGCCACCAGCAGCGAGATCGCCCGGGCCATCGGGCTGCAGGCGTCGGGAACCAGAAAGTACCTGTCCGAACTGGCCGCCGAGGGGGCCGTCGTAGCCGAGGGTGCCAACAAGGGTCGGCGCTACCGGCTGAAGGCCTGAGACGGTGCTGACTACTATTTGACCACTTTTCTTGTTGGATGGGTTGACCGTAGCATTTTGAAACAGTTCTCACGTTCTAACGTTGTTTTATATCGTACAACAACCAGCGCGAGGATTTGTGTACAATGCACAAATCTCTGCGCTGGTTCATTGTATTTTCCCGGATGCCACAGTTCTCCGACCCGAAAGGCCGCAGGTTCGAATCCTGTCAGCCGCACCATGGCGAGTGTTCTTATAGCATTTGAAACGCTGTAAGAACACTCGTCTTTTTTTGTTGTTTTCATCCGGCGATGGTGGATGGGGCGTAGTTGACGACTACGCCCTTTCTTGTGTTTACGGATACCTCCGGGGCGGGCAGCGGGATGAGGTCGGGGATCTCGATGGCGCCCACGCAGTTGTAGTAGATACGGAGCCGTTGCTCCCACACTCCGTCTACCTTCTCGGCGTTGAATACCTCGATCTTCTCGATGAGTTCGTTGAGCATCCGGGGCGTCAGCTTGCGGGCGCGAGTGTACTTGCGGACCAGGGCGATGAACATATCCGTGGTCACAACCTGGCTGCTCTGCTTGTCAATCTCAGCGCGGAGCGCCTTGATCTTCTCCGCCAGTTCCTTTTGCTCCTCCTCGTACCGCCTCGACATACGGGCAAAGCGGTCATCCGAGAGCCTGCCAGAGACATTGTCCTCGTAGATCCGCTCAAACAGGCCGTCCAGCTCCTCATCGCGGGCTTGCAGGACTTTCAGCTCCTTCTCCTTCAGCTTTCGGCCAGTTGCCTCTGCCTGCTGGGAATGGCCGATCACGGCCTTCACAAACTCATCCTCAAACTGACTGGCAAACTTGGTCAGCCGCCGGATCTCGCCCAGCACCACCTGCTCCAGGAAGTCCACACGGACATAATGGGTGGAAGTACAGGTCCCACGGTTGCCCTTGTAGTTGGAGCAGTTGAAATACTTGATGTCGGGGTTGCCCTGATTAAAATGAAAGTGCAGGTTGTGTCCGCAATCAGCGCAGACCAGCAGGCCGGAAAACATATTGCGCTCCCCTTCGTGGGTACGGCGCTTGCGGATTTTGCCGCGCTTCTGCTGGACCTGCTCAAAGACCGCCCGCTCAATGATGGGTTCGTGGACATCCTGGAAGATGACCCAGTTTTCCCGGTCATTGGCAAGCCGCTTTTTGTTCTTGTATGACTTGGAGTAGGTCTTGAAGTTAAGAATATCACCGCAATACTCCTGTAAAGAGAGAATATGAGTGATAGTGGAGCTGTTCCACATATACGGCCCGCGGAGTTTGCTTTTCCCAGGACGATTGACGCCCTTTTCACGCCAATAGGCGATGGGGGTAGCGTGCCAATGGCAGCCCGGCCGCAATCGTTACGCTGACTTCCGTGCCAGCACCCCGCCGTTTGATCTCTTTGGC
>CALVKV010000180.1 GCA_944333305.1 uncultured Bacilli bacterium | reverse complement strand
CTGGAGAGTGACCCACTTTACACAGATGCCCCAGTCCTGCAAAATTGGAGTGGAAAAATAGAGCGTTCTTGTATTATGCCCGGCAAGGCTTATCAGCTTCCTACGCGCATGATATTAAACATACATCCAAATCCTCATGTGTTTTTTACTGATATAATCGATTTTCCTTTTTTGCTTCTCTCAAGAAATTGTATGGATTCGATAAAGCTCTATGAGCCGCAAATCGTCTCTAAACAAATTATCCTGCTAGATTCAGAAAATCGAAAGAAGCAAACTTACTATCTCCCAATTCTTCCACACCTTAACTGCCTGTCTGCGAACAGTTTCCTATCTCCTGATCGAACCGAACTCAAAGAAGGCGTCTTAGATGTGGATCAAATAGACAGGAATGGGATTTTTCATCTTTCCGGTTTTTCACATTTCTATACAGTCATTCGGTTAGATATATTGGAAAGTATGTTGAAACGTGGCGCAAAAGGCATAAAAGTTACTCCAATGAAATCTGTGTCTTCTGAGGGGAGGAATGTTTAATGGCAGTCGAGACGTACTCCAAGTCTGAGGAGGATGTAGAGCAGCAAATGTACAAAGCTATGGCAAACAAAATGCAACACGATGGTACAGATGTTGCGGCAGAAGCAATCGCCCAGACAGTTAAGGAGCTTTTTCCGCTTAGTCCGCCGGAGCCCACTGAAGAAGAAGAGGAACTTGCAGAAAAGATAGCGGCATATTTTATGACGGTTTTTCAGCCATCTGAAGACTACGTTGTGCGAGGAGCGTTACTGCGTTGCCAATTTGGTTCCCATTGCCGACGGTTAAACCTTCGGCGTTGCCATGGTGTCTATATATTGAATAAACCACTTGTATCCAAACAAGATTGTAAAGGTGGAGCAGAAGGAGCAGATATTAACGTTACGTCATTTGGCATTTGCAGTTGCTCAGGCAAGTCTGCAGAGCAGATAGTACACTTGAAGAAAGAAGCTCCTAGATATTCAAATGGAAGTTTTACCGGAGAGACTACCGATGAGATAATATCTGGACCACCATGTATCCCAGATATTTTAGATACGTGGGATAATACACATGCAGAAACCCATATTGGTGAAGAAAATGAGGAAGCGCTTACAACTCGTTCGTTTCTTGTGTGCTCATACGGCGGCTTGATCGAGATCATCCGCAGCGGGCAGGAAGACGACGATTGAATCGTTTAGAAGGGAGTACAACAATGACCACTTTGGACTACACCAGCCTGCGATTGACCGGGGCGCTGCGTATTGACCACTTGACTTCCCTTACCCTCCATGTAGGGGTAAACGACCACGGCTGGTCTGTAGTGGAGGGCGAGACTGGTGAGGATGCCCTGGAACAGCTCCAGGGTGCGGTGGCTGGGCGAGAGCAAGTCATCATGGCCCGGGACGAGTCCGGTGTGGAGCAGCCATTGTTCTCCGGCATAATCCGTACGGCCGGCCTTGTCACCTATGGTGGGTATAACCGTTTTCGCATTGAACTTCAAACCGGGACAATCCTGATGGATCAGCTAAAGCGGAGCCGGAGCTTTCAGGATGTGGCACAGACCTACAGCCAGGTCGCCCAGCGGGTAGCGTCCGGGTATGAGGACGGGGCTGTGATTCCCACCGTCGGCCTGGACAGTCCCCTGACGGCCCCGGTAATCCAGTATCGGGAAACGGACTGGGAGTTTCTAAAGCGGATGGCAAGCTGGTGTGGCGGCGTAGTGGTGCCGGAATCCCATTACAGCTATCCCAGGCTTTGGTTTGGGTTCCCGGAGCGTGCTTTTACCTGTACTTTCCCAGAGGACTGCTATACCAGCGGTATCAGTCGGCGATATTATGAATTGGGCGGCTCGGCTGCAGGCTACCGCCGGGCGGACTTCCTCTACTACGACGTGCCCAGCAGCCAGTTATGCGACCTGGGCTGGTACACGGTGTTCAAGGGGCAGGAATTTCTGATTTGTGAGAAGTGGGCCAAGCTGGAACGCGGAGAGCTGACTTTTACATACCGTCTGGGTAAGCCTGGCCTTGGCTGGGGCCGGAAGCAGTATAACGACAAGATCAGCGGCATGACTATTCTGGGCGAGGTGCTGTCCACCGAGCGGGAGACCGTGCGGCTGAAGCTGGACATTGACGAGGGCTGGGCCCCTGGCGGCCCTTATGCTTACACCTGGCGTCCCGAGACAGGAAACATGATGTACTGCATGCCGCAGGCCGGCACACGGGTATCTCTTTACTTTCCCAACTATGATGAGCAGGCAGCCATGGTTGTAAACTGTGTGCGCACCAATGGGGCGAGCTGCGCCCGGATGAGCGATTCGTCCAAGCGTTCCTTTGTCACGGAGCACGGCAAGGAGATGAATCTCTATCCGGAGGAACTGTCCTTCCTGGGCGGTTCCAACGGCAGCATCAAGATTGCAGATGAGGATGGCATTTCTTTCAACACAGACAAGAAGATCGCAATATGGGCGAAAGAAAATGTCTGTCTAAAGGCAAAGACTGCGGTCATCTCCGCTCCCACAGGTGAAATTGTATTGGCAAGAGGCGACCAGTCGCCATCGTCAACCACCACACTGATACAGTCCAACCAGTTTGATCTGCTTTCCATTAAATGGACCCATATGGAAGGTTGGGATCATACAGTTTTCTCTCCATATAATGACCAGCCGGAAGTGGCCAAATTTGACATCTCGGTGCTGGTTTCAAACGCATTGGGCTCTTTGATATGTGGCTCGTTTATTATACTTGGAATCGGCCTATTTGCCTTGGGCGGTATGGTTGTTGGCGCTGTAGTGGGCGCCGTTAAAGGGTACCAGGCGGCAGAAGGAACCAATGAGTCCGTTGCAGACATGGTGATAGCGGGAGCGGTTTCTGGTGTGTTTGAAGGCTGCGTTGACGGTGCTTCAATTGGAGCCGATGTTATGGAATGGGCGTTTCCTCTCCAGATGCAGACATTCAATAATACGCTTAATACGTTTAAGGCGTACTTTGTCAATGAGCTTCCCAACGTCATGGGAAGCATTTCAAACGTTGACAAAGAGACTTTTACTACAACTGTAGAAGCTATTATTTCAAAAGAGGGGTTGCGGTATGCATTGGATAGATTGACTAAATGGGATCCCATTAGACTGTCTACAAAATATGGATTAGCGCCAGATCTTGCCTATTGGCTCGGATTTGAATGGGATGAGGAGAATCAAGTATATCATACGCGTCCAGGCGCCTGGCAAGAGTATTTCGGATATAACTGGATGTATGACTTCTTCTTTGACATGGCTACATATATGGATGTGGAAAACTATACATTTACCTATAAAGGAGAGAAGTATGTTTTCTGGGTATGGCACGGCGACTACCTGAATTTGGGCGCAGGATCGGAGCTGGGATTTTACAAAAAACATGGAGATACCCAGCACTACGTTAAGACTGGGTATCTTCCAATGGAGCAAACGATGACATATAAAGGCGAGGAATTGTTTCATTACGCTCCGGAGGAAGGGCAATGGTGGATGCCAACCTTTGATCCCAATTGCCCGGACCCTGATGTCAGCCAATTAACGTCAACCTATGTGATCGATCTATCGGAACGTGTCGATATGTATGAAGAAATGAAAA
>CALVKV010000179.1 GCA_944333305.1 uncultured Bacilli bacterium | reverse complement strand
GAGCGAATCGCCGGCTGCGGCGTGGATTTCCGCTGGAAGCTGCCGGAAGAAAAGGTAATCGCCAATCTGGACGGACAGCGGACCTACCGGATTTTTGAAAATCTGCTTGTGAACATTACCAAGTATGCTATGCCCAATACCAGAGCTTATGTGACATTGGAAAAACAGGAAGGTTTTGTGGTCATTACCCTCATGAATATCTCTGCCGCTGAGGTGACCGTATCTCCTCAGGAGCTGATGGAACGCTTCGTCAGAGGTGACGAGTCCCGGAATACGGAAGGGTCCGGCTTAGGATTGGCCATTGCCAAGAGCTTTACGGAGCTTCAGGAAGGCACCATGGACCTTTCCATTGAAGGAGATCTGTTCCGGGTGGTGCTGAGGTGGAAGCTTTTGGAGGAGCCGGCTGCGGAGGAATAAAAGCATTTGAAAAACACATATGAAGAAGGAATTGCGGAACGTATAAGAAATATCAAAACCGCCCCAAGCGAATTGATTCGCTTGGGGCGGGAATTTTTTATTCCGAGTTACATAAGCGCCCATCCGTTGGGACGTTAATGCTGATTAATACTCCTCTTCACATAAGTGGTATGCAGCAGGTGATGGGCCTTCTCGCTTCCGGGTTCGCCAAGATAAGTGGCGTAGAGTTCCTTGATGGCAGGATTCTCATGGGACTTGCGGATGGGGTTAGCTGCATCGCTGTCATAGAGAACCTTAGCTCTGAGAGCCCGGATATCGGTGGTATTGCGTACGAAGCCTGGCTGCTGAGGCTGTCCGCCGCCGTTGACGCAGCCGCCGGGACATCCCATAATTTCAATAAAGTGGTAGTGAGCTTCGCCGGACTTTACTTTATTAAGCAGTTCTCTGGCATTGCCCAGGCCGGAGGCTACCGCTACTTTTACTTCCATACCAGCTACGTTGTATGTGGCCTCCTTGATACCCTTGGTACCCCGGACTTCGGTGAAGTCCAGCTTGGGCAGCTCTTCTCCGGTGAGGGTTTCCACTGCGGTTCTTAAAGCCGCCTCCATCACGCCGCCGGTCGCGCCAAAGATCACGCCTGCGCCGGTGCCAAGGCCCAAGGGCTCATCGAACTTCTCATCGGGCAGATCCAGGAAGCGGATGCCGGACTTTTTGATCATCCGGGCCAGTTCTCTGGTGGTGATGGAGAAATCCACATCCGGAACACCGTTGGCATCCTCATCCGGGCGTCCGATCTCGAATTTCTTGGCGGTACAGGGCATCACGCTGACGCTGACGATGTCCTTCGGATCAATGCCGGCCTTCTCCGCATAGTAGGATTTGGCAATGGCTCCGAACATTTGCTGAGGCGATTTGCAGGAGGACAGATTCTCCGTCATATCCGGGAAATAGTGCTCGCAGTATTTCACCCAGCCGGGGGAGCAGGAGGTAATCAGGGGAAGAACGCCGCCGTTCTGTACCCGGTCAATAAACTCGTGGGCCTCCTCCATAATGGTCAGGTCCGCGGAAAAATCGGTGTCGAATACCTTGTCAAAGCCGAGACGGCGCAGGGCCGCGGCCATTTTTCCTTCTACATTGGTGCCGATGGGAAGTCCAAATTCCTCGCCCAGAGCAGCCCGGACAGCGGGAGCCGTCTGCACGATGACATGCTTCTTCGGATCGGCGATGGCAGCATAAACATCGGCGGTGCTGTCTTTTTCGGTCAGAGCGCCGGTGGGGCAGACCGCGATGCACTGTCCGCAGGATACGCAGGAGGTCTCGCCCAGTCCCATCTCAAAGGCGGAGCCGATCTGAGTCTGGAAGCCGCGGTGGTTGGCGCCGATGACGCCGATGCCCTGGACATTCTCGCAGACTGCCACGCAGCGGCGGCAGAGAATGCACTTGCTGTTGTCCCGGATCATGTGGGCGGCGGAAGTGTCGATCTCAGTTTCCGTCATCTCGCCGTCGTAGTAGGACTCATCCTCTACTCCCAGGGAATGAGCCAGTTCCTGAAGCTCGCAGTGTCCGCTGCGGACGCAGGAGAGGCAGGAACGGTTGTGATTGGATAAAAGCAGCTGAAGCGTCTTTTTTCTGGAATCCAGGACTCTGGGGGTGTTGGTAAATACCTCCATGCCCTCCTCAGCCGGATATACGCAGGATGTTACCATCTTGCCGTTTTTCAGTTCTACAATACAGATACGGCAGGCGCCAATCTCATTGATCTCCTTCAAGAAACACAGAGTAGGGATCTCAATGTGGGCCAGTCTGGCAGCTTCCAGGATGGTAGAACCCTTGGGGGCGCTGACCGAAATGCCGTTGATTTTCAGATTAATGGTTTCCATGGTCTGTTCCCTCCCTTACTATTTCTTGTAGATTGCGCCGAACTTACATTTCTCCATGCAGGCGCCGCATTTGATGCACTTGGTCTGGTCGATGACATGAGGATTCTTCACGGAACCCATGATGGCGCCGGCCGGGCAGGTGCGGGCACACAGCGTACAGCCGCGGCACTTGTCACGGTCAATGTTGTAGGAGAGCAGCGCCTTGCAGACTCCCGCGGGACAGCGTTTCTCCTTGATATGGGCCTCGTACTCATCGCGGAAATACCGCAGAGTGGAGAGCACCGGGTTGGGGGCTGTCTGGCCCAGTCCGCACAGAGAGTTGCTCTTGACATAGTAGCACAGATCTTCCAGCTTATCCAGATCCTCCATGGTGGCCTGTCCTTTGGTGATCTTGGTGAGAATTTCCAGCATACGCTTGGTTCCAATACGGCAGGCGGTACATTTTCCGCAGGATTCCTCTACGGTGAATTCCAGGAAGAACTTGGCGATGTCCACCATACAGTCGTCCTCGTCCATGACGATCAGTCCGCCGGAACCCATCATGGAGCCGATGGCAATCAGGTTGTCATAGTCGATGGGAACGTCAAAATGCTCGGCCGGGATACATCCGCCGGAGGGGCCGCCGGTCTGGGC
>CALVKV010000178.1 GCA_944333305.1 uncultured Bacilli bacterium | reverse complement strand
CCTACTACCACCACGAGATGCTCAAGACCTTCGCCCAGCGGCCCTACATCTGGTCCACCCATGTGTGGAACATGTTCGACTTTGCCGCCGACGCCCGGGACGAAGGCGGCTGCAAGGGCCGCAACAACAAGGGCCTTGTGACCTATGACCGCAAGATCAAGAAGGACGCCTTCTACGTCTACAAAGCCTACTGGACCACCGAGCCGATGGTGCATGTGTCCGGCCGCCGCTTTACCGACCGCGCCCCCGGCGAGCGGACCGTCACCGTCTACACCAACCTGCCCGAAGTGACCCTGCTGCTCAACGGCGAGGTGGTGGGCACCCAGCCGGCCGTGGACCATGCCGCGGTCTTTGCCGAACTGCCGCTGCAGGACGGCGCCAACACCATCACCGCCCGTGCCGGCGATGTGGAGGATACCATCACCCTCAACGGCGTGGCCGAATCCAACCCCGCCTATGTGCTGCCCAAGGACGACACCAAGGCCGGCAACTGGTTCGTGCCCGAAGGGGAGGACGCCCCCGGCGAGCTGGAATTCATCGAAGGCCACTTCTCCATCAACGACAAGATCGGCGACATCCTGGCCCATCCGGTGGCCGGCAAGATCCTGTCCGAGATGTTTGACCGGGCCGGCGTCGGCACCGGCATGATGGGGATGCTCTCCGGCTTCACGCTGGCCAACATGCTCAAGATGGCCGGCAAGAACATGCCCGCCTCGGTGCCCTTTGCACTGAATGACAAACTGAACAAGATCGCCAAATAATCCGAACTGTATAGCGAAAGGCGATCAGCAAGCCGGCCCGGGTCCGCCCGGGCCGGCTTTGTTGTGCGGATGTTGTGCGGCTGTTGTGCGGAAAAACAGGGGAGCGGGCGGCGGCCTTTTTGTCTATCGCGGATCGTTCAAAAGAAGCCGGCTTCGTCAGGATTTCGCCGCAAAAGCATCGAAACGCCGGCTTTTTCCAAATTTTCACAAATTGGTCATGAAAAGTTTACAATCTTCATCTGAACTCCACCCGATCTCCACCTGAACTCCACCTTCGCAGTGTACAATGAGAACAGACCCCTGTGTCCTTTGCCGGGGCGCCTGCAGAGGGGCTCCCGGCCGGCGGAAGACCCTGCCGACAGGGCACGCGCCGCGGCCCCATGGAAAAGAGGACGCGAAAAGAGACACCTGCGAAGAAGGAGGCAACCGATGAAACAGTCAGCATCCATCCGAAAGACGACCGCCGGGCCCCGCCGGCGCCCACCCCGCCCGGGCCGGCGGCTGGGCCTGCCGCTGGCCTGTGTGTTTGCACTGGCCGCCTGTGCGCCGGGCGGCGCCGCCGACGCCGAACCCGCCCCCATCGAAGTCCCCCCGCCGGTGGAGCAGACCAACGAGGGACTGACCATCTACTACACCGACGCGGACCCGGCATACACCAGCCTGCTGGACGCAGCGGTGATCCAGTACAACGCGCAGCACCCGGACCAGCCGCTCACGGCCGAAAAAATATTTACCGAAGGCTCCGACATTGTGCAGGAGCAGGAAAACCAGCAGATGCTCACCGAGGTCATGGCGGGCGAAGGGCCGGATCTGATCCTTTTTGTTGACGATACGATGGATGTGGAGAAGATGGCCCGCCGCGGCGTTTTTGCCGATATGGAACCGTATTTTGAAGCCGATGCCTTCGACTGGTCGGGGTATAACGAAGCCGTCATGAACGGCGGCGTCTGGGACGGGCACCGGCTGGTCATTCCGCTGGAATATCAGATCCCTGTCTGGTATTCCTCAAAAAGCGCGCTTGAGGAATCCGGCTTCCAGGTGGAAAACTGCGCCACCTTTGCAGGGTTTCTCGACGAAGCCGAAAAGCTGCAAAACACCCCCGGGCAGACGCGGAGCCTTTACCGCACCTTCCTGGCCTTCAACGACTTTGCCCAGTATGCGGGCATCCCCTATGCGGATTACGCCCGCCAGCGGGCCGACTTTTCGGTCCCCGAACTGGAACGCGGGCTGAACGTTTACCGGAATGTGACCGACCTGCACTACGACAATGACGAACTGCCCGGCGCGGCCGACATCCGGGACGGCAAGGCTTTGTGGATCTCCCCGGTCTTTCCCCCCACCGGCGTTCTGATCGGGGCCGGGCTGATCAACACCTTCGACGAGCTGGTCATGATGCCGCTCCGGGATCTGGAAGGCGGCATCCGGGCCAAGATCACCCTCTCGGTGGCCGTGAGCAACAGCAGCCCCAACCTGCAGAACGCTTACGAGTTCATCAAGTTCCTGCTCAGCGAGCAGTTCCAGCTGGACACAATGGATTGGCGCTGGCAGAATTTTTCGGTGCTGGACGCCACCAACGAAGAACACTTCCGCTACAACACCACCGACCGCCACACCGCGCTGATCTGGCCCGACAATTCCGGCGGCTTTACCGATGTGGAACCCCGGTGGGAAGATTTTGACGCGGTGATGGCCTATGCCGATCAGGTCGCCGGCGTCTTTTACCCCTGCGAGCAGACCCGGTTTGTCGATGCCATGGAGAAGTACCTGAGCGGCGAGACCAGCTACGCAAACGCTGCCAAAGCCGCCCAAAGCCAGCTGAACATCTACCTTTCCGAATAGCGGGGGGCTGTCCTGCGCCGGCCTGCTACCGTCCCTCGCCGGACCGCCGTTTGTCCCGGGCCTTGGCTGCGCCCAGCGCCCGGGGCGCGGCGGTCTTTTCGTCGGGGTGCAGCAGTTTGGCCCGCAGCACGGCGCCCTCGCCAAAGCGGGCCCGCAGCGCGTCGGCGGCCCGGTCCAGCTTTTCCTGCTTGTCCCGGCGGGTGGGGTCGCTGAACAGATCCAGCTGTTCAAAATTGTCGGTGCCGGTGCGCTCGGCCGTCACCCCCACCAGCCGCACCGGGCGGTCGGGCCAGGCCTGGCGCAGCAGCTGCCGGGCAATGCGGTACAGCGCGTCGGTGGAGTTGGTGGGGTTGTCCAGCGTGACCTGGTGGCTTTTGCGGCGGAACGCGTTGTCCACCAGCTGCACCGACACCACCCGGGCGGTCCGGCCGTCCATCCGCAGCCGGCTCCCCACCGACTCGCACAGCGCCAGCAGCGTGGCGTCGGCCTCCGCCGGGGCGGTCAGGTCGCCGGGGGTGGTCACGCTGTTGCCGTAGGTGCTGTCCCGGGCGTGCTGTTTGGTCACCGGGTCGCTCTCCCGCCCGTTGGCGTAGTTCCAGAAAGTGTCCCCCCGGGCGCCGAACACCTCCACCAGCCGGCCCCGGTCGGCGGCGGCCAGCTCCCTGATGGTGCAGATCCCCATGCCGTTCAGCCGCCGGGCCGCGCTGGGCCCCACCCCGAACAGCGCCTGCACCGGCAGCGGCCAGAGCCGGGCGGGCACATCCTCCGGCGGCAGCAGGTGTACCTTGTCCGGCTTTTCAAAGTCGCTGGCCATCTTGGCCAGCAGCCGGTTGGGGGCCACCCCGATGTTCACGGTGAAGCCCAGTTCCTCCCGCACCCGGTTGCGGATGGCGTGGGCGGTGTCCACCACCGGGCCGAACAGCGCCTCGGTGCCGGTCATGTCCAGAAACGCCTCGTCGATGCTGTACTGCTCGATGTCGGGGGAATAGTCGCTCAAAATGCGGATCAGCGCCTTGGAATTCTGCACATACCAGTCGAAATCCGGCGCCACCACCGTCAGGCCGGGGCACTTGGCCCGGGCGGCGAACAGCGATTCGCCGGTGCGCACCCCGAACCGCTTGGCGGGCAGGCTCTTGGCCAGCACCACGCCGTGGCGCTTTTCCTCGTCGCCGCCCACCGCCGAAGGGATGCTGCGCAGATCCACCGCGCTGCCCTCCCGCAGTGCCTTGAGGGCCGACCAGGACAAAAACGCCGAGTTCACATCCACATGAAAATACACCCTGGCCATGGCGCGTTCCCTCCCTTTTTGGCTGTTGTATGCGATAATTTCAGTATACCACACCGCAAAACCCCTTGCAATCGACCGGCGGGGCGAGTATACTGGTCTTGCGGGCAGGGCCCGCAAATAAATGCGCTGTACCTTGTAGAAAGGACGGCAGCAGGAGGAAAATCGAATATGGAACGCAAACCGAACGCACGCACCCGCCGCCTGACCCAGCTGGCATTGCTGCTGGCGCTGGTGCTCATCATGTCCTACACCCCGCTGGGGTATCTGCCGGTGGGGCCGCTGGTGCTCAGCCTGCTCACCATCCCGGTGGCGGTGGGGGCCATCGTCATGGGGCCGGCATCGGGGGCCATCCTGGGCGGGGCCTTCGGGCTGACCAGCTTCTTCAACGCCGTGCGCGGCGGGGGCGGCATGACCAGCATCTTCTTCACCCTCAACCCGCTGGGCACCTTCCTGCTCTGCTTCGGCGCCCGGCTGGCCATGGGCTGGCTGTGCGGCCTGGTCTACCGGGCGGCCCGGCGGCTGTGGCCCCAGCGCCGGCGCCTGTGCTGTGCCATCGGCGGTCTGGCGGCCCCGCTGCTCAATACCCTGCTGTTCATGGGGCTGCTGGTGCTCCTGTTCTACCAAACCGACTATGTCCAGGGCCTTGTGGCCGAGATGGGCGCCGCCAACCCCTTCGTCTTCGTGGTGGGGATGGTGGGCATCCAGGGCCTGGTGGAAGCGCTGCTGGGCTGCCTGGTGGGCGCCGCCGTCACCGCCCCGCTGCTGCGGGTGGTGGAACGCTGACAGCCGGTCTGCGCCCTTGACCGCGCCGGGCCGGCTTTTTCGCCCTTGTGCGGAACGCCCCGACCGATGCAAAGCCGAAATAAACAAAAAACGCTGAAACTGGTCGTTTCAGCGTTTTTTGCTTGGTGCCGGCAAGATGGCTGATTGGACAGAAAAAGTGCTGCGAAAAACATGATTCCCTGTACATGTCCTGCCGTGATGGATTGTTGCCGGCGCTCGGATGCGGTACAAACAAGAGAGCGGAAACTTTTACTGTTCGACCAGGATTATAGAATCTGGGCTCACAGCTGACTCTGCAGGGGGCTCAGTGGGGGCAGCTGGCTCTGTGGGAAGAACTGGCGTCGGTTCTGGGGTGGGGGGTGGCGTGGGAGCAGGTGTCGGTGCGGGAGTGGGTGCTGCCGTCGGCACAGGGGTAGAAGACGGCACCGTCTTTACCGTCTTGACCGTCCTGGCCGTTCATCCCCGGCTGCCCGGCGGGACCGGTCGCGCCGTTCTTCCCGTCGATGCCATCTTGCCCGTCGGTCCCGTCCTGTCCGGCGTTGCCGTTCTGCCCGGCGGGACCTTGCTCTCCACGCAGTTCGTTCAGGGAAACCAGGTCTACCCAATCTGTTCCGTCATAGTACTGTATGTATCCACCTTCGCTGCGCATCTGTGGCGGAGTGTTCTGGGTGCGCCCTGCTTGGCAGGCCCCTAGTGTCGGGCCAGAAACACCGCCAGGGCTGCGGTTTGTATTCTTCTTTTCATCATTATTCTCCTGGTGTCAATCAGCGTACTTGTTTCATCGTTTCTATTGTAGCTTGCAAGAGAGCGAAAGGCAAGATAAGAGGATGGAAATTCGACGATACAGCGTCAGATTGTACAAGAGATTTTTATTCGATCTTGCTGTGGCAATACCTGCGTTTCCTGATAAAAAACTGAAAAAATCCGAACCCGTTTCTCCTCGGAAACAAGTTCGGATCATATCGGTTTGGTGCCGGTGATGGGGGTCGAACCCATACGCCCTCACGGGCAACGGATTTTGAGTTTTCGGGACAATCCCGAACCTGCTACCCTCTAGTGGAACCAACTGGACTTCTCGGACACCTACTGAGGGGTCAAAAACCGCTGAAATACTGATAAAATCGGCATTTCCAGAACAAAAGCCTTAAAAACCGGGCATTTCCCAGCCATCCAAATTCTAACCGCTTTGGAGCTGTTTTTGAGCCGTTTGCGGGATGCGGAAGGGATGTGTGCGGGATACCCACGAACTTAATTATGATTCGAGTGGCGCTGCCACTGCGAAATTAACATCATTGTAGCAGATATTCCCCGCTGTTGGCAATACATTTTGGAGGAATATGCTCAATGAAAAACCGAAAATATTACGAAAATCTTTTCGCAGACTATCCCAGCGTTGTGACGCTTACACAGTTTCGCGGGATGTTAGGCGGGATAGGCGACAGCACCGCTCGGAAGCTGATGAGAGAAAATCGCGTGAAACATTATTACATCCGCATGACTTATCTGATCCCCAAGGATTGGGTGATTGACTATGTTCTAAGCGAACATTATGCGGAGTACAAGGAACAACTGAAGGTCCAGGTTTAGCCCTGCCCTTCTCCATACCGGCATCGAAAGGCACTCAGAAATGGGTGCCTATTTTTATGCCCATACGGGAGGTGAATATAATCTATGAACACGCAAATTATCGCCGTCGCCAACCAGAAGGGCGGCGTCGGCAAAACGACCACCTGCGCCAACTTAGGCATCGGGCTGGCGCAGGCCGGAAAGAA
>CALVKV010000177.1 GCA_944333305.1 uncultured Bacilli bacterium | reverse complement strand
GTATCCTGCATTTGACAGGAGAGGCAACGCGGTAGAGATTTGTTTCGACTGCTATCAGGCTTCGCTGGAGCCTTGTGCCGCTTGCAGCGTACAGGGCGTATGCCGGATCATAGGCAATTCGTTGTGTGCCCGGACGGCAATCCGGTATGCAGCGTGAAAGAGGTGACAGAATGAACTATGATGTAAAGAATTTCAAGGAAATTCTGCAGATGTCTCAAAAGGAGCTGAAAAGCCATCTGGAGGGTGTTTTGCAGGAGAAAGGGTATCATACCCAAAACCGAAAAGGCTATCTCTATGCGCCGGGAGAAGTTCCCGTCCTGCTGGTGGCACATCTCGATACGGTACATACCATGAAACCGGACATTATCTGTTTCTCCGAGGATGGGCGCTTTGTCATGTCACCCCAGGGGATCGGCGGAGATGACCGGTGTGGTGTGTATATGATTTTGCAGATCATTCAGGACGCCAGATGCCATGTGCTGTTCTGCGAAGATGAAGAAACCGGAGGCAACGGCGCAAGGGCTTTTACAAGGAGCAGGCTGCGGGTAAATGTCAATTATATCGTGGAGATGGATCGGCGCGGCAACAATGACGCCGTGTTTTATCAGTGTGACAATCCCGATTTTACGGATTTTATCCTCAGCTATGGATTTGAAGAGAAAACCGGCTCTTTCAGCGACATTTCGGTGGTCGCTCCTCATTTGGAGGCAGCGGCAGTCAATATCAGCGCCGGGTATTACAATGAACACCGGCCACATGAGTGCATTGATATGCTGGCAGTGGAAAATAACATTCAGCGTATTAAGCAGATGGTTCTGACAGAAACAGAGCCGTTCCCTTTCATACAGAGAAAAAGCAGCTACCACCAGTTTTCCTTATTTGGAGGTCATCGGTCATTGCTTGATTTTTCTGAATCCGGAGAGTGCCGGCAGAAACTGCTGATGGATCTTCCGGATACGGCCAGACTTATCAGCAACGGCTATGAGATCGCTCCCCAGTCTACCTATCTGATAGACCGGGAAAGCAATGTTTATATCTATCTGGACGAGCTGAAGGCTGCCGTAGAGTCGGAATATGCTTATGCCTGCGATGAAAACGGCGACCAGATTGCGTTCTCTGTACAGGAGGCCAGACGATTTCCGGTGCTGTCCATGGAGGCGGCGCTGGAACAGTTATCAATGATTTAGACCAAGCCTTTGGTCACGCTTATAGCGGAAAAAGGGATGCTATCCGTAAAAAGACAGCATCCCTTTTTGGTTTTATTTGAGAATTTGATTTAAAGAGAAATTCCACTTATCTCAGTTATACAAACGGGGATTTGCTGATTTGTTCCAGTAAATCACTCCGCACTTTCTACTACGAATTTTACGCTTCCCTTTGCTTTTTCTCCTGTAACTGTTACTGTATATGTTCCGCTTTCTTCTACCTCAACATCAAAGTCTACTGAAAAGAAAATGCCTTCACTCTCAGCGATAGGTTCATCATCATTTTTCTGAATTTTATATGATAACTGTCCGTCCGCAATTACAATTTCCGTATGAATGGTATCCCCAGCTTCAACAACTAAATCTTGAGAATCAGTAGTATTAAACGCTGTATATTCCATAATTAGTTGCTTGTCATTTCCTGTTCTGCTTCCATTGAAGTCTGGTGAACAGGCTGTTAGTGATGCGAATATAAATATAAAACTAAAAATAGTTATAATTTTTTTCATTATCTTACCTCCACAACTTCCAATTTGTCACTGGCACTATTATACTCCATCCAAGCCCCTATGTATAGTGCAGATTGTAGCCAAATTACCAGTAGTAGGTATTGAATGAGAAGTACAAAGCCAGATATGCCAGCAGTACAGCACATAGTCTTTTTAGTCCAGCGCGACCAACCGGCCAATAACTACATAGCGGGCATTTTCATATTCATAGGAACAGGTCGAAAGCGTGATAAATGAGTCGGTTTCGCTTGCAGTTACAGAGGATGTAAAGGTGGATTTCTGTAAGGCATGTTGGAGAAAAGCGCTCTTGCTCTCCGGCGTCTTAGGCAGTGAGTAAAGCTCAGAATCAGATGGTGTGATGTATCCGGCAATCAGTTCCACTTTGTAGGTTATGTCCGGTGTCAGCAGATACATGACAGGATGCTTATCGTAGTATTCCTGGTCTTTGTATTTGGGGAGTGTTCCGAACATTGCTCCGGACTTCATATGATGCCCGTAGACAACCGAGTTGAAATCACTGAAATCTGAAGAACAGCGATAGTCCAAAAAAATCGTTCCATTCTCATTGTAGTCACCGTTTAACAGACGCCTCAAATAGTAGCTATTATCGCTGCTCTGAACAACGGGATAGTGTATGGGCGTGTCCTCACAGTAAATCCATGCAACGATGTCCTCGTTTTCCTGCCACAGCGCCTCGAAATCTACTTCAATCGGCGAGGTCTCCGGTGTCTGCGCTTCCGATGTGGTTTCGGGAGAAGTTTCGGTTGCCTCGGGCGTAATTTGTACCGCTTTGTCGATTAGATCTTCGGACAGCTTTCTGTTTTCATTCTCCGCGCGCAGATAGGCTATAATCTGAGATGCGGCATAAATGAAAACAGCAAGCATCAGCGCGACTCCGATTCCGACTAATACCCGTCTAAAATATCCTTTGTTCCGTTTCATATTCAATCCCTCCGAAACATCGCCATGGTATTGGCGATGGCGGCCAGTCCATCTTCGCCCAGAGTTTCAGCAGCTTCAGCGTAGTGCAGATCGTTATCTGCAGGAGGCAAGATAGGCGCGCTCTGTTGTTCCGGTTCTGGCGCAGGGGGCATGATTTGCTGTTCCTTCAGAATTTGCCGGACAACGGTTTCTATCAGCTTCGTGTCCAATGGCGGCTCTTGCGGAATATCCGGTGTTTGAGAACAATGGATATAGTGCATGACCGCATTGACAAGAAACTGCGCTTTGCGCCTACCCTGCCGGTTTAAAAGGGCAGCCGTTTGCAGGTGGGTAGGGTCCGCCGGATTAAACTGGATGGTAAATTTATAGGGATCTTTCTTTGCAGCCATTATCGAACACCTGCCTGAGAAGCGCGGTATAGCAGTTCATAGCCTTTGGTATTTGCGGAAATTTCACTCACAAAAATGGCCGAACCGATTTTTCCGGATGCTTCAATTTGTTTGCGCAGCAATATGGAGCCATCGCCGGCAAAGATGGCTTTTCCTGTACGCAGGTCAATCATACGTTCCCGCAGCTTTCCGAAAAGATCATCAATGAATTGCTGCGCCTGTTCCTTTATCACCCGGACAATGGTTTCGTTATAGTCATGGGCTTTATCCTGTAATATGACGTCCACATCCGATTCATCCAACAGCATATCATAGTCTGCATTAACCTTGGATTTGATACGGTTATACAAGGTAATGACGCCGTTTTCCATGGAGTCACACACCGACAGATCAGCCTGTCCGTTCTTTATCAGCAAATAATCTGCGGTAAATCCTCCGATGTCCACAACGATAGCCTTTGAAAATTGCTGAATACGGGGATAAACCGGCATAACAGCGGCATAAGCCTGCGGGAAGCATATGGCCCGATGAATACAAATCCGGTAGTTCCTCCCGTCCAGTTCATAATCCGTCACGCCGCGATTTATGAAATACTGCTCAAACCGCTTGTACTGCGTGCCGTAATGTGCCGGCGGCAGCCCGACAGCCAGTGCAACATCTACTGTTTCATTGGCAGGATAGCGCAGGTATCTCAATTCAAAGGCGATCGCGTACAGTGTCAAGATAAAGAATCGGTCATCTTTGGTTTTATCCCGCATATAAGGGATGCGCTGATCAGAAAGTGTGTAATACTTCCCCTTGTAACGCAGCACATTTTCTCCACAGGGCGGTTTGGTGTCGCTTTCACACAGGCCGGAAGAAAATGTATGATGCGCGGATT
>CALVKV010000176.1 GCA_944333305.1 uncultured Bacilli bacterium | reverse complement strand
GCCGTTTGTCGGCCATGATGCCAAGTGGGATCAGCGCAGCAAGCGCCGGATGGAGTTTATCCTGCAACATTGCAGCAAAAAAGAAGTCATCGGAAACGAAGATTGCCGTGAGAGCTATGTCAAGAGAAATTGCTACATGGTAGATCAGGCCAACTACCTGGTGGCAGTTTATGATGATGGGCGGAATCTGCGATCCGGTACAATGCAGTGTGTCAGATATGCACAGAAGAACCATGTGCCGGTAGTTTTGATTCACCCGGATACAGCAATAATAACATGGTAAGTTTCTTCAAAATATTTTACAGTCCGTTCCCGTTTAGGACATTTCTGCAACATTTCCTATTATACTAAAAGATAGTATAATGACATAAAGGAAGTGAGCGCATGAGAAAGATACTGATTGTGGAGGACGATACTCTTTTGAACCGGACTCTGGGATATAACCTGGCGTCTGATGGATATGAAATCACAGCGGCCTATAACCACAAGGACGCTGTTTCCCATTTGAAAGAAACCGAGTTCGATGTTGCGCTCCTGGACATCAATCTGCCTGATGGCAGCGGGCTTGACCTTTGCGAAGAAATCCGAGGACGCGGTCAGCACACCTACATTATTTTCATCACAGCCAACGACAAGGAGAGCGATATGCTCAAAGGCTATGAGGCAGGCGGCGCAGACTATGTGACGAAGCCCTTTTCGGTGACAGTGCTGTGCAGGAAGGTGGCGGCGGTCTTTGCCAATCTAGAACTACGCACGCCCCGGCACGACCTGTTTGACGATGGCTTTCTGAAAATCGACTTTTCCGAGCAGCGGGCGTCTCTTGCCGGGGAACCGCTGGACTTCACCCCGAAGGAATACCGCACCTTGTTCCTGTTCGTGAAGAACCCCCGGATTATCCTGACCAAGCGGCAGATTTTAGAGAAACTGTGGGATATTGACGGGGACTTTGTGGACGAACATACCCTGACCACCATCATCAGCCGTATTCGCAAGAAAATCGAAACGGACGAGCATAAGTATATCAAGACGGCCTATGGTATGGGCTATCAGTGGATTGGCGGTGAGCAGGCATGAAGCTGGAAAATCTGTCCGTCAAAAAGTTTCTGCGGCTCATTGGTTGGCCTGCTGGCAACCTCTTTTCTGGTGCTGCTGGGCCTGTTTCTGGTCACGAAAAATCTGCGGGTGGTTTTGTACGGCGGGCTGCTGACCGTTGTGTTTCTGGTATGGGGCGGGATCTTCCTGCACTATTTTCAAAAGAAGCTGACCTTATTCACCGACAGCCTGTGCCGGACGCTGGATGACATGATGGACAGCGCCGCGCGGCCGGAAATGGACTATGAAGCGGAAACGCTGCTGGCGAGAATCAGCCACCGTCTGGAACGGCTCTACAACATCATGCAGAAGGACCGGAACACAGTCGCAAAGGAAAAGGCCGATCTCCAATCCCTGCTGTCGGACATTTCCCACCAGACCAAGACCCCCATTGCCAACCTGAAAATGCTCAATGAAACCATGCTGACCCGTCCGATTTCGGAGGAACAGCGGCGGGAGTTTTTGCAGGCAACCGGCAGCCAGCTTGACAAGCTGGACTTTCTCATTCAGGCAATGGTGAAAACTTCCCGGCTGGAGGCTGGTGTGATTACGCTGGAGAAAAAGGACGTTTTAATAGAGGAAACTTTGGTGAGCGCCATCAACGGGATTCTGGCCCCGATGGAGAAGAAAAACATTGAACTGACCGTGGATTGCCCGGAGGGGCTGACCATTTCCCATGACAGCCGTTGGACTTCCGAGGCTCTGTTCAATCTGCTGGACAATGCGGTGAAGTACACGCCTGCTGGCGGCAGCATTCATGTGTCCGTTCAGAATTGGGAAATGTACTGGAAAATTGATGTGACCGACACGGGCCGAGGCATCCCGGAACAGGAACAGGCTACAATCTTCAAACGGTTTTACCGGGAAGAAGCGGTGCATGAGGTGGATGGTATCGGCATTGGCCTGTATTTGGCCCGTGAGATCATCACCATGCAGGGCGGCTATATTGAAGCTGGGGTTATCCCGAAGTTTGCAGCCTGCGCAACCCAGGGTGTTCCCTGGTTCCAGGAACGCGGGCTGTGGCAGGACAACAGCTATGAACCGCGTCCTGGCGACATCATCTTCTTTGATTGGGACGATGGAGGCCAAGACGGAGAATCCGACCATGTGGGCATTGTGGAGAAAGTGGAAAATGGCCGGGTCTACACCGTAGAAGGTAACTCTGGTGATTCTGTGCGCCAGAATAGCTACCCCATTGGGTACTATGAGATTTACGGGTATGGCACCCCGGCCTATTAACTTCCTCAAAAAAGAAGAAACCCAGCCGTGTGCCGGCTGGGTACATAGCAGAGATACAAAATTCAAATTCGCACACTTTTTCTGCTAACGTAGTTCAGGTATAATATGAACAAAAGAATCCGCACTTCTAAACCAAATCTAAATAAAGTCATGTTATAATACGATTGAGGTGATATTTTGAGTGAGCGAATTTTGATTATCGAAGATGAAACCGCCATCCAGTCTATCCTTTCGGAGCTGCTGACGGATGCCGGATACAACATAGAGGTTGCAGGCGATGGCCTGGAGGGAATAACAAAATTTCGAGAGAAGCCCTTTTCCCTTATCCTGCTGGACATTATGATGCCCAAAATTGACGGATACACAGTCTGCGAGATGATCCGACAGGAATCTAATGTGCCGATTATCATGCTGACAGCACTGGACGAGGAAGAAGCCCAGGTCAAGGCATTTGAATTAAAGGTGGATGATTACATCACGAAACCTTTCTCCGTGAAGCTGGTGCTCATGCGGGTGGAGGCGGTTTTGCGCCGGGTAAAAGAACGGGAGGGCCAAGAAGCCACAACCACACTTTCCTATGGAAATATCCGGTTGGATAGGGAAAGCCACTCGGTTTCTGTTAGCGGAAAGTCCATTTCCCTTACCCATACGGAATACGGGCTTCTGGAACTTTTCATGCTCCACCCAGGCCGGGTATTTACACGGGACAATCTGCTCAATGAAGTGTGGGGCTATGATTTCGTCGGGGAAGAAAAAACCGTCAATATCCATATTATGAACCTGCGGAGAAAACTGGACACGGATTTGATTGAAACGATCAGAGGGGTGGGATACAGACTTGGTAAAGAAAATTAGAAACAGTCTAAGTGCAAAGGCCTTTTTGTGGATTGCCGGTCTGCTCATCCTGTGCAGCCTGTTGATTTATGGCATGGTGATGACACTTCTGCCCCAAAGTTACACGATTGTGGCAAGCAGCCGGGTTGAGACGGAAATTGAACAACTCATTGATACACTCTCTCAAACCGATTATGACGATGCCGGGGATGTTATCGAACAATTCTGTCAGAGCAATCGGGCTTCTGTGATCTTGAACGATGGAATCACAATGCACACCTTCGGCACAGTTGATGAGCAGAGTGTAGAGCGTGGAGAAGCTATGACAACCGCAGTAGATGTGAAGTTTGCAGATCGGAATGGAAACTATTATCTCAGCATTACAGCGCCTGTTTCTGCCGGTAATGAACTGACTATGGCTTTTCTGGAGCTGTTGCCCCTCTTATTGCTGCTGATTCTGCTTATCTCAGCATTAGGAGCGTTCCTATGTAGCCGGGTGCTGGTGCGGCCTGTTCTTGAGATTAGTCGTGTCTCCAAGCGGATGGCCAATTTGGATATGACCTGGGAGTGTGGAGTTCACCGCACGGATGAACTTGGTGTATTGGCAAACAGTCTGAACACGATGGCAAAGCGGTTGGACATTGTCATGAAAGAGCTGGAAAGCGCCAATGAACAACTGCGGAAGGATATGGAACATATCACCGAGCTGTCCCGCCAGCGCCGGGATTTCTTTGCGGCTGCCTCCCATGAGTTGAAAACGCCCATTACCATCTTAAAAGGCCAGATTGAAAGCATGATCCTGGGGATCGGAAAATATAAGGACACAGGAAAAGTGCTGCCGGAAACTCTCAGAGAAGTGGAAAATATGGAACGGCTGGTAAAAGAAATTCTCACAATTTCTAAAATCGAGATGGATGGTCTGGCCGGGAAAGCAGAGCCGGTGCCGCTACCTGACACGCTTGCTAAAGTCACGGAAACACTGCTCCCGCTGGCCCAGGAACGACAGATCACAATTCATTCTCAGCTTGTCGAGGATGTTACGGTATCTGGTAACGCCTCTCTGCTGGAAAAGGCCATTCATAATATCCTGAGCAACGCCATCCGTCACTCACCGGATGGGGCGGATGTCTTTATCCATCTTACGCCTTCTATTCTGACCGTAACCAACACCGGCGCTTCTATTCCGGAGGAAGATCTGCCCGTGCTGTTCACACCTTTTTACCGAGTGGAAAAATCCCGGAACAAATCTACCGGCGGCAGCGGCCTGGGGCTGTATCTGGTCAAGACAATTCTGGAACTGCATGGATTCCGGTATCGGGTGGAAAATACGGAAACGGGTGTGGTGTTTACGGTGGCATTTCGATATAATTCGGGTAATGTCAAAATCAAAACTGTTCGCCAGGTTTTTCCCTACTGTCCTAAAAACTAAATCAAAAATAAATCAAATCTAAGCGAAAAATAAACCGTCCTTTTGTATGATGGAAGCACCATCAAATGAAAGGACGGTGTTTTTATGCACATGTACAAGCGGGCAGTTCTTTATTTAGCCCGCAAGAAAGGAAAAGCGGCGCTTCTTTTCCTGATTTTCTTTTTGGTATCTGCCCTTCTGCTGGTCTGCTTTTCCGTTTTGAATGGCACGGGACAGGCAGCCAAGGAACTACGCTCCAATATTGGCGCGGCCTTTTATATCCGCCCCTATCAGGAAATGATCTTTGAGGGCGGCGCGGTCAGTGAGGGAACAACGCCCATCATTTCCCAAAAGAGCATTGATGAGGTTGTGGACGCTGCCGGAGGCCAAGTGAAAGCCTACAACACGGAACACTATGGCTATGCCAAGAGCGAACAGCTGCATTTTCTGCCGGGAGCTGGTGACAGCGAGGCCAGCAATATGGGCCAGGTAACTGCTGTGCGAGATTCCCAACTGACAGATGTGTTTCTGAATGAGGAATATACACTGCTTGCTGGCCGCCATATCCAGCCGGAGGATGAGAATAAAATCCTAATCAGCGCAGAGCTGGCAGCGGAAAACAGCCTGGAAGTTGGCGATGTACTCACCCTTACCCACGCCGGTTTAGACCAGCAGGACGGAGTATATATCGACACGATCCCGGAAAAGACGGTTTTTGCCGAAGTAGAGATTGTAGGGATTTTCCAATGTGACGGAGCTGCCGACAGTGCAGATTCCCCTACCGCCGGGAAAGCGACAAATCATATTTATTCCGACAGCCATCTGCTGATAAATTTGCAGGAACAACAGGAGGGCGTTTTTGAGGGCGAGATTGCCTTTTACATTGCCGACCCTTTGGAACTGGATACGCTACTGGAGCGTGTGGAGGCCATCGACTCCATAGATTGGGATAATCACATCCTGCGGGAGAACGATTTTCAGTATGAGCAGATCGCCGGACAGCTTCAAAATCTTCAAAACCTGGCTGTGGCGCTGATCGCCCTGGCTGCCACTTTGGGAATTGTGATTCTCATGTTGATCCTAATGGTGCAGATACGGGGGCGTATCCGGGAAGCCGGGATTTACCTGTCCGTGGGAAAGCCCAAAATGGAAATCATTGGACAGTTTGGATTGGAGGCATGGGGGCTTCTGATCGTTGGATTTCTCAGTGCTTTTCTGCTCTGGCTTTTCTGCTCTGGCCCGGTGAATGGACTGCTGTTTGGCACGCTGGCCCAGGGAACGGGAACCGCGGCGCTGCAGACAGGTGGCGGCGGAGTGAATTATTTGCAGCCAAATCTGCTTAATTCCGGTGTGTTGCTTGCCGGAGAGCTGGCGGCTGTCCTGTTGACAGTGCTGGTGGCCAGTGGAGCCATTCTCCGCTTAAAGCCAAAAGAGATTTTAACAAAAATGAGTTAAGGAGGCATTTCGCATGAATTTTTTGAAACGAGCGATCCGCTACTGCTGGCGGCAAAAAATAAGAAGTATCATTCTGCTGCTGGTTTTTACACTGTTGGCTTCTGCTGCGCTGATTGCCTTATCCGTAGGCCACGCTACTGCGGAGGGAACAGAAGAAGTAAAGCAGACCGTCGGGGCATCGATCCGTGTAGAGATTGACGGCGACAATCCGGACAATTTTGGTTCCCCTACACAGAATGAATATGGGCTTACATACCAATATAATGGCGATTATATTACACAGGAAGTGATTGATGCGATTGCTAAAGTTGATGGTGTAGTGAATTACAACGCTGAAAGAGAGGGGGGCTATTGGGGAGCCGGGATAGATTTTGAATACTTTCCTGGTTCATTTAATTTCGGAAATTCCAACAATGGTTATGGTAGACCTTCTTCCTATACAGTGGTTTTAAATTCCGAGTTAAATAAGAATTTTATAAATGGTACTTATACATTAGTAGAAGGGCGTCACATTCAAGCAGACGATTCTTTTGCTGTGATGATTTCTAAGGAGCTTGCGGATAAAAACGGACTTTCTGTGGGAGATCATATATCTATGTACGATCTGGACAATGATTCTGAAAATACCTTTGAAATTGTGGGGATCTTCAGCGGCACCGAGGGAATGTCTAAAGATGCGATAACGACAGAGGGCATTCCAGCCAATCGAGGATATATTGATGTAAATGGTTACTATAAAATTTTTCATAAACCAGCAATAGAGCTTGGCTCTTTGGAAGTTTATGTGGATTCGGCTGAAAATGTAGAGGAGGTCCTCAAGACCATCCAAAACCTGCCGGAGATTAAAGGCAAGACATTCACTTTTTCTACGGATACAGAGGATTTTGACCTGATTTCCAATCCCCTTTCTTCTCTCCAGAAAATGGTAAATACGGCGGTCACAGTGATTGCCATTACAGGCGCAGCAGTTATCACCCTTTTGTTGATCCTTTGGACGCGGAGCCGGAAGAAAGAGGCTGGTATATTGATGGCAGTAGGCAGAAGCAAGGTGGAGATTGTACTGCAATTCCTGGCGGAAAACATTTTTATCGCCATTCCTGCGGCGGCAGCTTCCTTTGGTTTGTCGGCTCTGCTGGCGGATCAGGTCGGTGCTTTTCTTGTCAGCCAAACTGCCAGTGATGTTCAAGGTTTAAGCGTGGTTATTCACTCTGCGGATATGGCGGCAGTGTATGGTGTCGGCGCGCTGATCCTGATTCTGGCGGTACTGGCAGCGTCGGTGACGGTAATCCGTCTGAAACCGAAAGCGATTCTAACACAAATGGATTAAAACAGGAGGCAGATAATATGAGCATTTTAGAATTTTCAAATCTGAAATACAGCTATGACGGAAAACAAGGGGTTTTGAAAGGAATCAGCGGCCAAATGGAATTGGGAAAGATGTATGCCATACTTGGCCCGTCCGGGTGCGGTAAAACCACGCTGTTATCACTCCTTGGTGGTTTAGACAGCCCTACAAACGGGAACATTCTGTTCGACGGAAAGGATATATCTCAAACAGGCCTTGCGGACCACCGGAAAAACCATGTATCCTTTATCTTCCAGGCATACAATTTGATTGATTATCTCACGCCAATGGAGAATGTGGCATTGACTTCTAAGCTACCGCCGCTGCCGATTTTGGAGCGCCTTGGGTTGACGAAAGAAGAAGCAAAGCGTAATGTGCTGAAGCTCTCCGGCGGCCAGCAGCAACGTGTAGCCATTGCCCGCGCTCTGGCAAGCGAGGCCCCGGTAATCCTTGCGGACGAGCCTACCGGCAATCTGGACGAGGATACTGCCCAAGACATCACGGAAATTTTGAAAGAGAGCGCCCACAAGATGAATAAGTGTGTGGTGGTAGTTACCCATTCAAGTGAACTGGCAAAACAAGCTGATGTGGTATTTCATTTAAAACGTGGACAGTTACAAATAAACGGATAGGAGGAATATCATTTTGGGAAACTATGTGTACTTGCTTTAGAAGATAATGGCACACAGATTGGTGAAAAGCTGTTTGTCATGCTTACCGTAGATCAGAAAAAAGAACCGGCACAATTTGTTCTTGAAGATAAAATAGTGAAGCGCAGCGGTATTTTTCGTACCGCTGTGCTTTATTTTCAACACAATTTTTGATTGGTGTGCTGAAGCCACCTTTTACTGTTGATACGCACAGAAAGTTTTATTATTTCTGTAGCAAATAGGAGAAGGCTAACGATAGACGAGCTTCTTTACTTTCTTTCTTTATTTTATGATATAATATATAATAGATAATTTTGCTTTAACAAAATTTGAGGATTTTTTGAGATTTGCTATGTATCATTTTTATAAAAATGGAGGTGCATTGCCTTGATCCCTAAATTACTAATTGTTGATGATGAACGCGGCATTGTCGATATGATACAAAGTTACTTTCAATCCCAATATGATATTCTTACTGCATATAGCGGGCAAGAAGCACTTCAAAAGGCTGGCAACAACCCCGATTTGATTTTGCTGGACATCAATATGCCGGATATAGACGGGCTAACTGTATGCCAGAAAATACGGGATTACATCACTTGTCCCATTTTATTCCTGACCGCCCGCATTGAATCCGGCGATAAGATCATAGGCTTTCAGGCTGGGGCAGATGACTATATTGTGAAACCCTTTGATCTGGATGAATTAGGAGCGCGTATTGCTGCACATCTGCGACGAGAACAGCGCCGCCAAAGTAATTCTGCGGTTCGTTTCTTCGGTGAATTAGCGTTAGATTACTCTGCCCGCACAGCTACAATCAATAGTCAAAGCATCCCGTTGTCCAAGCGGGAGTTTGAAATCGTTGAGCTTCTTTCCCTCAATGCCGGACAAGTCTTTGACCGAGAACGAATTTATGAACTTGTGTGGGGACTGGATGGAGACGGAAACAGCGATACGATTATGGAGCATATTCGGAAAATACGAGCTAAGTTTGCGGCACATACGCTACACAATTATATTGAAACAGTTTGGGGGTGTGGGTATCGGTGGAACGCTTGAAAAATATGGGCCTTAAAAAGTCTTTTTTGCTCTTATCCTTGTTCTGCTTGATTGCTGCGTTCCTGTTGCTCGGTATCGCCATTTTGATTTGCCGTGGTATTATGACAGGTTATCCGTCCGGCGGAGTAGAAATTTTATCGGATGGTTCCGTTATCCCCTTGCCAGAGCCAACAGCAGCACAGCAGCGTGTACTAACAATCCTGAACATTATACAAATGGCGTGTTGTATCATATTCCCGGTGGGAGGATTGCTAACTTCCGTTGCTCTCTTTTATCATATTAAGCTAAAGCAGCCCATTGGTATTTTGCGGGATGGTATTACCCGGATTCAGAATAATGATTTAGACTTTTCGTTGCCCGTATCGTCCAACGATGAAATGGGACAGCTTTGTGCTGCTTTTGAAGTGATGCGGAGAGAACTACTAAAAACAAATCGCTTGCTGTGGCAGCAGGCAGAAGAACGGAAACGGCTCAACGCTGCTTTTTCCCATGACTTGCGTAATCCAATCACAGTCTTAAAAGGAACGGTAAAATTGCTTCGGCAAGGCGTTCAGGACGATCAGGCGATAAATAGGTTGGAAGGATATACATTGCGTATTGAACAGTATGTAGAGGCCATGAGCAGCGTTCAAAAATTGGAGCAGCTTTCCGTTCATCCCCAAAAGATTGACCTGTCTGTTTTACAAAATGAGTTGCAGGAAACCACCAGATTATTAGCCAACACTAAAAAAATTGCTTTGTCGTGTCCATTGGTTGGGGAAGTTCTTTTAGATCATGGTATTTTTCTTACAGTCGCAGAAAACCTCATTGGAAATGCGGCTCGATTTGCAAAAAGCAAGTTATCCATTGAAGTTGTTTTAGAAAAAGATTATTTGCTTTTGAAAATATCAGATGATGGGCCGGGGTATCCACCTACACTGATTCAGAATGGGCCAAGACCGTTTGAAACTGCAAGCAGCAATTCTTCACATTTTGGAATGGGGCTTTACAGCAGCCAACTTTTATGTGAAAAACATGGGGGCAAATTGATTTTGAAAAATCAATCTCTGGCTGGGGCAATGGCAATCGCCGTTTTTCAATTATCTTTCAAACCTTGAGCGATTTTTGAGATTTCTATTTTACACTCTCCTTATACCACAAGTTAAGG
>CALVKV010000175.1 GCA_944333305.1 uncultured Bacilli bacterium | reverse complement strand
ATTAAACTTAGAGTTAGATGATAAAAATGAATTAACATTATCTAGTCAAATACCATTAGAAGATAAAGAGGGAATGACTTTAGAAGGATTTAACTTTAGTTTAATAAATCATGGAAATATAGAAACAGACTATACTATCTATTTAGATGATATAGCCTTAGATGAAGGAGAAACTAGAATGCCTGATTCATCTATTAGATATAGTTTAACAAAAAATGAAGTAGCAGGTAGCCCTGATAACTTATCTAATATGGGTGCTAATCCTAATAGAGTAGTAGATAAAGGTTCTATTGCTGTAGATGAGACAATTAATTATACATTAAGAATATGGATAGATTATGATGCTACAAGTGAAGAAGCAGGTGGTAAGACTTTTAAAGGTAAATTAAGAGTAGTAGCAACTCAACCTGTAGGAGAGAAAGCTTCAACTGTTTTATTAGAAAATATACCAGAAGAAAATCAATATGATGATGGAGTAGATACCTTTATAACAGGAGAAGACCCAAATAACTATATATGGTATAGTGGAAAGTTATGGAGAGCAGTGTCTGTTAATAATGATGCAAAAACTACTAAGTTAGTAACACAGTGGAATATAAGTTCAATTACCTATTCCAGTAGTAGTACAGACTTTGCAGGAAGTTATATGGAAGACTGGTTAAATGATACAAGTGCCGACGGATTCCTTGGTAATTTAAGAGATTATGAGAACTTTATAGTAACAGATGCTAAGTGGAATGCTACATTAGATGCAACTAGTCTAGGAAGTATAACAAGACCTAGTGATAGTGGTACAATAGTGACAGATGCAGTAGGATTACTTAATATGTATGAGTATCAATCTAGTTACAATGGAACAACTTATAGCAATGGTTATTTAAATAATGGACTTTATTGGTGGACTATTACACCGTATAGTTCATCAGATATTCGACGTATTAGCACTAATGGCTCAGCAGAATATATTAGTTCAATTCATGCATTTTGTGTACGTCCATCAATAAATTTAAAATCTAACATCCGTATTGTAGATGGTGATGGGACAGTAGATAATCCATATCGCTTAAACGGAGATAACGATAGTAATCTATCAGGAACATTACTCAATACGAGATATAGTGGAGAATATATAAAATTTGGAAATGATGAAAATAAATTATATAGAATAGTAAGTCATGAGACTTCAGGCTTGACTAAGATAACCAGTGCCGAACCATTAAAGAGTTCTGGAAATTTTTTAAGCAGTGCCTTTGATAGTAATAGTGGTGTTAATTATTCAAATGCAAATACAATTGGTTCATTTTTGAACAATGATTATTTAAATATAGAAAATGGATATTTAACAAATGAAGATATAGCCATGATAGAAGAAAGTAGCACTTGGTATCTTGGGACGGTAGCTAATGGCGTATCATATAAATTAGCAAAATATACAGATGTAACTGGTACTGAATCAATATCCAGTATTGCTACAGCAAAAGTAGGCTTGCTAAGATTTGGAGAATTGATGGCAGGACAATTTAATATATATAGAAATAATACATCTTATTGGACAATAACAGTATATTCTTCAAATTATATTCGTAGTGTTGACAATATTGGTGATGGAGACGCCCACAGTTCAGATAGTGATTTGTTCGGCATTAAACCATCATTAAATTTAAAATCTAACGTTATAATTACATCAGGAACAGGCACTAAATCTGACCCGTTTGTATTGACTTTAAGTAGTTAATAATTCTATGAATGAGCAACAAATTAGTTGCCTTTTTTTATATTGACACAATCTATCTATTATGATACATTATAGATAGAAGAGCGACTTGTAAAAAAGATGGAGAAAAGGAGGTTATGAAAAAAATAAAAAAAGTATAAATTTTGTAAATTGAAGTATTTTTAGAATTGAAAATTGAAAAATCGCCTAGAGAAAATTAAAAATTGAAGACATAAATTTAATGAATTTACAAAATTGCCTTTTTGCAATGTATTTTAGAATCTGCTATAACACTTGCAAGGAGGTTTTATGATAAAAAAACGAATTAAAAATATTCCAAAGAATGTCTCTAATGAAGAGATTAGAGAATATATGATATCTAATAAATTTGTCTATGAAGGTACTCTTGACTCTGTTTTTAAATCCATTATGGGTGGCTGTCTTTTATATTTAGGAGATTTAATATCTAAATTAACTGGACTCGATAAAGCTTTTATTATTGAAAACTTTAAAGAACAGAATGTTGAATATAAAATATCTAATGCTCTTGAAAAAAAGAAAGTATCAGATTTTATCTTTAAATTACCAGGTTTTATTATTAACTTGGAATGTAATCGTGGATACTGGGATGGACTAATAGAGCGAAATGATGCTTATTTTTGTAAAATAAAGGCTGAGTTATTAAGTAAAGGAGAAGAGTATAGTAAGAAAATAAAAGTAATCCAAATAAACTTTGATATATTTGATAACTTTGAAGAATGTTTAGGAAAAGAAAATATCTCTAAATTTTACATGAAAAATAATGAAAACATAATAGAAACAGAAACTAGTGAAAAGATACATATAGATATGATGAAAAGTTATAATAAATATCATAATGGAGAAGAGTTAACTAAATTAGATAAAGAATTAGTAATATTAATGTTAGATGATTATCTAGAAATTAAAAAAATAGCAGAAGGAGATGAAGAACTTATGGAAGTTTCAGAAAGATTATATGAATTAACAAATAATATTGATAATATAGGACTATATGACCCTGAAAAAAGAAGAAAGGAGGAAGAAGCTTTAAAGATAGAATATCATAGTAAAATCGCTGAAGAAAAAGGTGCTAAAGATGAGAAAAAAACTATTGCAAAAAATCTTCTTAATATGGGGATATCTAAAAAAGATATAATGAAAGCTACTGGTCTATCTAAGAAACAAATAACAATGTTGATGTAATACCTAACAAAACTGTAATAAAATTTACAGTTTTTTTGTGATATATTGGTAAAGAAAGGAGATTTGTA
>CALVKV010000174.1 GCA_944333305.1 uncultured Bacilli bacterium | reverse complement strand
CCGTATCGCCGGTAACCGCAGCCTTATGGGCCCGGGAACCTTTTCCGCCTTCGTTGCCTGCCTCTATGTATTTCTTGGAGTTATCCCAGAGGCCGCCGGCATTAGACATAAAGAGCGCCAGAAGAAGACCGCTCACGATATTGCCCAGAAGGAATCCGCCAATGGCAAGCGGGCCGCCGATAAAACCTACAATCACAGTTGCGATGATTGCGAGAAGTCCCGCCGGAATCAGCTCATGCAGCGCCCCTTCCGTCGCAATGTTAATGCAGGTATCGTAATCCGCTTTCACTCCTTCTTTTCCTTCTTTCAATCCCACGATCTCATGGAACTGACGGCGGATCTCCGCCACCATCTTCTGCGCATTCTTATCTACGCCCAGCATCAGCATGGCCGAGAACACCGCAGGAACAGCCGCTCCCACCAGAATACCGAAAAACACCGTGGGGTCCATGATATCAAAACCTGTAATCAGCTCTTTTCCCATGGATGCCAGAGACACATTGACCTCCGACATATGGGCTCCCAGAAGAGAAATTACAGTAAGTCCTGCCGCACCGATGGAAAATCCCTTCGTCACAGCCTTAACCGTATTGCCGGCGCTGTCCAGCTCATCTGCCACACGGATGGTGTCCTCTCCGAGGCCTCCCATCTCCGCCAGACCTCTGGCATTGTCCACGATAGGACCGTAAGCGTCATTGCTGATGATCATGCCTACGATGGAAAGCATTCCCACCGCCGCCATGGCAATTCCAAACAAAGCATATCCCTCTCCCAGCGGCTCACACAGCTTATACGCGGCCAGCGCGGAAACAGCGATTCCCACCATGGCCGGAAGCGCCGAAATGAATCCATAAGAAACACCTGATAATATGGTAAAGGCCGATCCGGACTGGGACGCATGGGCCACTTTCCGAACTATCGGTTTGCTGTCATCCGTAAAATAATCCGTAGTAATGCCGATAATTACGCCAACCACAAGGCCAACGGCCGAGGCTCCCCAGATTCTCCATTCAAATCCGTCGAGAAACCAGGTGGCAGCTCCCGTCAGCACAATAAAGAGCAGCGTGGTGGAATAGGTAGAAGAATTCAGGGCCTGGGTCGGATTTCCGTTCTTTCCCACACGCGCGCAGGCAATTCCGATGATGGAAGCCAGCAGGCCGATGGCCGCGTAACAGAATACCACCGCGCTGTTCACACCGATACCGCCATCCAGCGCCTGGGCCATCACCAGCGCCGAAGCCATAGCCGCCACGTTCGAATCAAAAAGGTCCGCACCCATACCGGCCACGTCGCCCACATTGTCCCCCACATTATCCGCGATAACCGCCGGATTCCGGGGATCGTCCTCGGGAATGCCCAGCTCTACCTTTCCTGTCAGGTCAGCCGCCACATCCGCCGTCTTGGTAAAGATGCCGCCGCCTGCTTTGGCAAACAGAGCCAGCGAACTGGCCCCGAAGGAAAAGCCCAGAAGCACCGAAGCATCTCCTGTAATCATCAGCACCGCCATCACGCCCAGCAGACAAAAACCCACTACGGCCAGGCCCATGACCGCTCCGCCGCGGAAACCGATCAGAAACGCCGGTTTCAGGCCCCTCTGCGCGCCTTCCGCAGCTCTGGAATTGGCCTGAGTCGCCACCAGAATTCCGATTTTCCCTGCGATAGCCGACAGAATCGTACCCGCCAGATAGGCAGTCATCATAGAAAGATTATCCACGATATTCCCATCCCAGATGGGACTTGGCAGGAAAACCAGGATCAGTACCGCCGCCACACCCGCGAATCTGGCAAGGATGATGTACTCTTTCCGCATGAAGGTATTCGCCCCTGCATGAATCAAATCCGAAACTTCAATGATTCTCTTATTTGCCGCAGGCTGTCTCTTCACCCAGAAATGCAGATATACCGCATATGCGAACGCTATGACTACGGAAAAGAACGAAATTGTGTAAACGAGCTGCATAAGATCCATATTTCTTCCCCCATTTCTATTAAAGTTGTCTAAAAAAATCGAACTTTGGTTTCAATTATAGATCGTTTTGCCCAGTGAGTCAATTCTGTTTTCCGTAAATTAAAACAAATACCGAAGATATTCTGTAACTTTTTCGTGAATTATTTATAAACAGGATGCACTCCTTGGAAGCTATCTCTCCGGACGCAGCTTCGCCGCATCCGCGCTGAGAATGTGAGCCAAAAGCCCCTTGCAGCCCTCCTTCACATCCTCATAAGTTACATCAAAATTTCCCGTATACCAGGGATCTGCGATATCCCGGGGATGCTCCGTAAAATCCAGCAGCAGCGACACCTTCCCTTCCGGGTCCGAGCCCAGAATCCGCATCATGTTCCTGCGGTTCCAGCCATCCATGCCAATGATGTAGTCATATTTTTTATAATCCGCCTTTGTCATCTGCACAGCGCGGTGGTCGCCACACCAGATTCCCATCTCCTTCAGCTTCCGCTGAGTTCCATAATGGACGCCGTTTCCGATCTCCTCGCGGCTGGTAGCCGCGGAGTCGATGTAGAAGCTGGCGGAAAGGCCGCGTTTGTCTACCATATCCTGCATGACGTATTGAGCCATGGTGCTGCGGCAGATATTGCCGTGGCAAATAAATAGTACTTTAATCATCTTTTTATATCTCCATTTAAGTCTTGTATTTCTTCCCAAACGC
>CALVKV010000173.1 GCA_944333305.1 uncultured Bacilli bacterium | reverse complement strand
AAAAAATAGCGTCAGTAACATACCGTCAACTTTTCAAAAAATGGGAAAAGGCTTGGGTGATGTTGTCGAAGATTTTAAAAATCTCAGAAGTGGCTTGTTGCAGCCTTTTACAAGTCTTGCAAAAGCCCCATTATTTGAGCCTGTAACCAGCAAAATCACTGCATTTTTTTCAAGCATAAAAAGTTTTCCTGGTAAATTAGGGAAATCAATTATATCACCGATTTCAAAAGGCTTTAACACACTTGTTGGGAATATTGGTATAAAATTCCCAGCTCTTGCCGGAATTATAGGTGCTTTTGAAACGAATACAAGTGGTATGTTTGGAAAGATCGGCGGTAGTTTATCTTCGTTACTTGAAAAAGTAGGTTCTTTTGCTTCCGCATTCGGTCCAACTTTCGCAAAAGGAATGAGCATAGCAGCAGGTATAGGTGTACTGGTTGCCGGAATGGGATTGTTGCAGCAGAACTTTGGAACGCAGATAGATAGTCTACTTCAAACCGTTCAGGTAAAAGGACCGGAGGTTATAACAAATTTTTGTACTGGGATTGTTAATGCCTTACCGAATTTAATGACACAAGGCACCACACTCATTACAACTCTTCTGAATACGATTACCACGCTTTTGCCATCTATTATAAGCGGCGGTATGAGTATTATATCAGCTTTGGTTTCCGGACTTGCGCAAAATCTTCCTACGCTTATACCGGCAGCAATGGAAATGATCATCACTCTAATTACTGGTCTGTTGGATAATTTACCGCAGTTGATTACTTCCGGCTTACAGTTGTTGACCGGATTGGTCGAAGGCATTGTCAATTCTTTGCCGCTGCTTGTAGCAGCTATACCGAAAATCATTTCCAGCATTGTGATCACAATTGGGCAAAACTTGCCCACAATACTTCAGACGGGTATAAAATTGCTCGTTATGATCATAAACGGAATTCTTCAGGCAATACCTGACCTTATCGCGGCAATTCCACAGGTCATTGATACGATCAAAGACGCTTTTAAGGATACTGACTGGGGCAAAATAGGTAAAGACTTATTAAACAGCATTATTGAGGGTATCAAATCTGTTTTGAGTAATCTTTGGAGCACGATCAAAGATATCGCAAATGGAATTGCAGATATGCTTGGCTTTGATGTTTCCGGGAAGACTTCCGTATCGAGCGGCTCAATACCGCACAATGCGCATGGAACCAATCATTTTAAAGGTGGTTTAACCTATATCAATGAAAACGATCAGGGCGAATTGGTCAGCCTGCCAAACGGATCACAGATCATACCTCATGATATTTCTGTCAAATACGCGCAAGAGGCGGCACGTTCAAATACCGCAAACGGTTATACGGATCTCAGCGGCTTAGGCGATTATATAATCGCCGCGGTAGTCGATACTTCAAGGCTCTACGCGCAGGAGATCGGAAAGGGTATTTCCAATATGCGCATGACGGCCAATAACCGTGAGGTAGGCAGGTTTATATCAGATCTCGGATTCGCAAAGGGGTGAGGATAAAAAATGAAATTCAGATACGTTAATAGTCGGGGAGAGATCCTTGACTTTTCGGAGTTCCCTTATCTTTTCCAAAGCGGCGATCTGGTGAACTATTCATGGAAATATGATTCGACTAACAACCGCATCACAAATGTCCGGCGAGAAACCGGGGAAAGGTCGTTCAAAGTCGGCCTTATTCCCGACTGGTCTTTGCCGTACGCTGAAAAAAGAGCCGCCCTGAAAGAGGCTGCCGAACACCTGTTTAATGTTATCGAATATGATGTTATCAACAACACGGACGGCAGGATCGAAACGGATACCGGCTCCTATTTTCCGTGCCGTATTTTAGTGTCGGATAAATCAGACTGGGAAAAGCCAACAGCGTATATGTTTATCGATTTAACCGCTGTAAACGGCAAAAATTCGTGGATAACAGAACAAAATTTTTCATTTTATCCCAACACTTCACCGGCAGAAACTTCCACAGCATATTATCTTGATTATGAGTATGATTATAACTATGATTATACACAAAATAAAGCAGGGCGTGGATTCTTAAACATAGACCATATAGCAGAATCGGATTTCAAAATGACGATATTCGGCTCTTGCAATAATCCGCGAATCGTGATTAACGGCCACCCTTATGAAGTCTACACTTCATTATCAGCAGGAGAATATTTAGTTATTAATTCTTTGAACAATTCAGTAATTAAATATCACGCAAACGGAACACAAGACAGCATTTTTGATTTGCGCGGCAAAAAAGAAACTGTTTTTGAAAAAATCCCACCGGGCAATAATGAGGTAAGTTGGCCGGGCTCGTTTGGCTTTGATATTACTGTTTACATTGAAAGGAGCGAGCCAAAATGGACTTAATCCTTGCTGATTCTACCGGCCACGATATTAAAGCGCTTGTTTTTTCAAAATGTGATTTTGAAGTTGGCGGTGAAAACGATTTTGAAATTGATATATCGCTCGAAGACTGGCAGCCGGAGATTGACTTCGGCTGCTTAGTTTATGAAAAAGATTCAGAGTGCGGCGGGGTCATATCGTCTATTGAAACAGATACCGCTGAAAATGTAATAAGCATTAAAGGTTACACTTGGCGCGGTCACTTAAGTAAGCGCATTATAATTCCGCCAACAGGCTATGACTACAAAACAATAAGCGGCGACCTTAACGAATGCATTAGTCAGATTATTGATTCAATGTTTGGCGGGTTAATCATAGCAAGCAGAGAAGAAGTCGGCGTTCAAATAGAAAATTTCCAATTTGACCGGTACACTTCTGTGTTAGACGGTTTAACTAAAATGCTTAATTCGGTATCATATCAATTAAAAATAACCTATGTCCAAGGAGAGGCGGGTGCTGCTGGGTATGTTCTTGTAAGCGCTGTACCAATTGAAGATTACTCTAGCGATATTGAACTTTCACAAGACAGCCGCATTAATTTCACAATTGAAATTAATAAAGGAAGTGTCAATCATTTGATTTGCTTAGGCTCCGGTGAATTGAAAGACAGGGAAGTGCTAAACCTGTACCTTGACAATAACGGCAACATAGGCGATATGCAATTCTATCAAGGCATTAATGAGATTACGGAAGTATATGAAAATTCGAATACAGAAGACCTTAGAACGGACGGAATTAATAAATTCAAGGAACTTCTTTCAGGCACTTCGCTCTCAATGAATGTTGAAATGCTTAATCTTGATATTAATATCGGCGACATAATCGGCGGCCGCGATTACATAACCGGGATAACAGTTAAAAAAGCATTAAAAAGTAAAATAATAACTTTTGAGGACGGCGTTAAATCCGTTCAATATAATCTGGAGGAATAAAAATGCAGATAGTAACAGGCAGGACGGGAGCACCGCATATAACAAGCGTGCAGGATAGAGCACTAAATCAAGGCTTGGCGGGTAAAGGCGTTTACATTTTGAACACCGGGCAGAATCTTGAACCTGAAATTGCTTCAAATAATGAAATTCATATTAATGACGGCGCACTACTTTTTCAAGGCTGTGAATTCGCAGTTGAGCCGTCTACATACGATACTATAACCGTTCCGAACGGTTCTCAAGGAATGCAGCGGAAAGATTTAATTACCGTTAAGTATTCTTACAGCGGCTCTACTCAGGTTGAAAGCGGAGAATGGGGCTACATTCAAGGAACGCCGAGCGCGGATAACCCTGTAGTCCCGCTTGTCACTTCCGACGGCGATTTGCAGATGCTGGACAGCGAGGCGGAGGCGGCGGTATTCGTTGTTACCTTGAACGGAGTTAACATAATTTCAGTAGAACCGGTCGCCGATACACTTTCACCCCTTGCGACTTTAATGCAGTCGGCTAAACTGCTGTGGAGTGGTGACGATATGATGGGCGCAAGTGCACAGGTCAATCTATCTGAACCGATAAGCAAGCAAAGGTTAGGGATTTATGTTTTATTTGGCTTGAACAACGGCGAAGACCCGGAAACATACGGGGATTGCGTAGGCGGCTTAATCCCGAAAGAAGCAATCGCTGTTAAAGACTCGTTTGTATTTGACGGCGGCACAATCGTTTTCACAACAAACTGCAGAAAAAGGATTTTCATCAGCGGCGACTCCTTAATAACCGGCGACCATTATAACACAGTTAACGGGACAGGCGGCGGAATAACTTATAACAACACGCGAATGAAATTAATAGCGGTGTGGGGTGTTTAATATGATTTTTAACTTAATGGTAAAAAATCAAGAGTTATCTTTCACCGATTCAGACAACACCACACGAGTAGCAGAAACTCAAGGCTATATTGAATGTGATTTTGAGTTCACAACAGATGACTGGGACGAAACAATCAAAACCGCGTACTTTGAGAATGCTCGGACGGGTGCTATTACCTCGCAACTTCTCGAAAATGATAAATGTCTTATACCGCACGAGGCGTTAACCGATGAAGGCTATGTCAAGTTTTCAGTGGTGGGAGAAAAAGAAGGTTATCGAATAACTTCTAATATAGTTCAGTTCTTCAACCGCCCGACAGTCTATGGCGGCGAGCCCTCAGACCCCACGCCCGACCAATACGAGCAGATTATATCTGCGGCCGCAGCGGCACAGTCAGCAGCTGAAGACGCATTAAATACTGCAAATGAAGTAAAGCAGCAGGCTGAAAGCGGAGCGTTTGACGGCGCTCAAGGTCCTCAGGGCGTGCAAGGTCCTCAAGGCCCGCAAGGCGAAAAAGGCGATAAGGGAGACACCGGCGCGCAGGGCGAACCCGGCCCGAAAGGCGAAAAAGGCGACAAGGGAGATACGGGCGCTACCGGTCCGCAAGGAGAAAAAGGAGCCACCGGTGCGCAGGGAGAACCCGGAACGGACGGAGCCGCCGCAACAATAACCGTTGGCACTGTTACAACAGGCGAGCCTGATACTCCGGCAAGCGTTGTGAACAGCGGAACGCAAAACGCCGCGGTGCTTGATTTTGTTATACCGCAGGGCAAACAGGGCGACCTCAGTTCCATTGAGGCGCTCATAGACGCCAAACAGGATAAGATAACGGCTCAGAATCTGTTTAACAAAGAAGAAGTTGAGCAGGGCGCGCTGGCACAGAGCAACGGAGTATTGCTTACGGAAGGATTCGAAAGCTGGCAGACGAGCGGATATATTCCCGTAAAGGCAGGAAAGACTTATTATTTCAGCAACAGCGTTGAATCGCCGAGTTCAGCTGCGGGAATACCGTGGTCCATATTATGCCTTTTTGATACTCAAAAAGTGTTTTATTACGGCACAGGCAATTCAAATCCGCCGGAAAACCCCGGGCGCCAGATCACGCCGGAAAGGGACGGCTATATGCGCTTTTCCAAAAACGGCGGAGGGCTTGACGCAAACAACTGGCAGGTGCAGGAGGACGGCGTAACGGAATATATCCCTTACGGCGAAGAAAAGATATTCAGCAAGTATCTTCCGGGATCGGATTACACCGGAAAAAGGATACTTGTGCTGGGCGATTCCATAACGCAGATCAGCGGCAACTGGACAAATTATTTTTCAACGCTTGTTGAGCCTGAAAAGTTAGTCAATATTGCCGTATCGGGCGCGTCATGGCAGGATAAAAGTGATACCGGAGCGTATGACGGCAATCCTGTTTCCTCGGACAGTGCCGGAAACGTGATAGGCAATCAGGTGCAGAAAGCGGTGAACAATCACACTGCCGGTACTGACGGCTATGAGGATTTTGACGTGATCATCGTTGCGGCGGGAACCAACGGATCTTTGAATCCGGAAAAGGATACCGCTGATCTTGTTGATTCACAGTTTGTAAAAACATACGCCAATGGTGAAAACGCCTTTGAGGCGCTGCCGCTTGCCGAGGCGGACAGGACTACATACACAGGCGCGATGCGCTATGCGTATGAAACGCTTGCCGGGATATATCCGAACGCAAAGTTCGTAATCTGCGCGCCCCTTCAGGAATGTGCGGAGGCGTACCAAAGCATTTATCAAAAGGGGGAGCTTTTCCGATATATCGCCTCCAGAATGGGCGTTGAATTCTGGAACACAAGGGACTGCGGAATCTATAACGTCTGGGAACATTCGGGAATGAGCGGCAGATACCTTGACGACGGCATACACCCAAATGCTCAAGGCTCAAGGAAGATAGCGGAATACAACGCCAAAATGTTCAGGCGCATGTACGATTAAGGCAGGTGATCAGTATGGAATGGACTGTAGTTGAAGTGCTGGTGGTTATAGCGGGACTGATTATAACAGTAACCGCACCGATGATAGCAAATGCGAAAGCGACCACTAAACTCAGCAGTCAGATTAGTTTTCTGATCTCAAGAATAGATGGAAACGAAGAAGACTTCAAAGAGTTTAAGAACAAGGCGGCAGACAGACACGCAAAAATATTCGGTAAACTTGACGAGCACGAAAAAACGATCATCAATCACGAGGGCAGAATATATGCTCTCGAAAAAAATAACAAAAAGGAGAAATAACTATGAAAAACATTAACTGGAAAGTAAGGATTCAGAGCGGCTCTTGGTGGATGGGCATCATATCCGCCGTAATTGTGGCAGTTTTTGCCATTCTTAAGATTTTTAAAATTGAAACCTCGGTTACAGCGGATGAGGTTATGAATGTTGCAATGCTTGTTCTTATGATTCCTGCTGCAATAGGCATAACAACCGACCCGACAACTAAGGGCGTTTCAGACAGTGAACAGGCCCTTACATACGAAGCCCCGAAAGAAGACACAGAAAAAGGCGGCTTAATGACTTATAATGAATTTGTTAAGGCGTATAACGGTAAAGCGACCGACTATGACGGCGCATACGGCGCGCAGTGCGTAGACCTGATTAAACTTTATCTTAATAAGGTGTTTGGCATAAAGCCCGGCAGTTGGGGCAATGCAAAGTATTATTGGCTGAATTTCAGCAAACATTCTGAACTGACCAAGAATTTTACAAAAATTGAAAACACCGCCTCTTTCGTTCCGCAGGCGGGCGACATAATGGTATGGAACGGTAACAAAGGCAACGGAGCAGGTCATGTTGCTATTTGCACAGGCGAAGGCAACACTTCTGAATTTTATTCATATGACCAAAACTGGAACGGTAAGGAAATGCACAAAGTAAAGCACGATTATGACGATGTTTACGGCGTGCTAAGGCCCAAAGACCAGAGCAAGGTAGGCGGCTCAACTTCTTCCTCGGGCACCTCTTCAATTTCCGTAGGATATTATGTTCCGTCAGTTAAATGGCAGAACGGCTCAACAACCGAAAAGGTTTACGCTCGCAGTGATTTTAAAGAGGAAATCGGCTCGCTTGCTCCGGGAGAAGTTGCGAAATGTTTCGGCAAAAAGGGCAGCGCCTATTGCGTGCAGTATGATTTAGACGGCACAAGCAAACACAAGGTAGGTTTTGTAAAGTATGCCGGCGGCGTAAAGAACGCACCAACAAGCGGCAGAAATTACAAAAACGGCTCTACTGTTGAAACTGTTTATACCGATACCGCTAAGAAAGGCAAGGCCGGCAGCCTTGATAAGAACGAGGCGTGCCTTTGCCCCACCAAAACGGACGGTATGTTTCTTGTAATTTATAAGGTAAACGGCACGAACGCCTATAAGTGCGGCTTCACCGCATATGACGGCGGAGTAGAATAAAAATAAGGAGAATAAAAAATGGCAAAATCAACCAAAAAGGAAACATCAAAAGCAAAAGTCGCTGCCGATGAAAATAAAGAGGCAGCAAAGACTGTTATCAAAACAGTCAAGAAAAAAGAACCTTATATCGGCGTTAATGTTCGCGATAAGAATGGCGAAATAATTGGAGTAATTCCGTCAGGTAACGAAGTTAAGGTCCTTGAAAACTTCAATAAAAGCAAGGAAAGAATTCTTATTGAAGGAACAACTAAAAAGGGAAAGTTAATTGAAGGCACTGTATTAACAGATATGCTTGAATAATGAAAGCCCCGGCTCACAATCGAGCCGGGGCTTTTTTTATACTTTGTTATCATTGACAAACTGCTCTAATGCACTTTTTATAATGCTTGCCTGTGAAACACCTTTTTTCTTACAAAGTTCCTTGAATTCTGTAACTAAATCTTTAGGCAATTCAGCTTTGACAACAGAATAAACCTTGTCGTTGTATCTGCGTTTAACAGCGGATGATGTTGTTGTTTTCCTTTTTTCTTCAGGCATTAATTTCACTTCCTTTTCTTTTTTAGTATAGTTACTAACGCTGCTATACTAATAATAAGCGCAGCAATACTAATAAATAATGATAATACTTGCATTTTTATATAGATTGAGTTATAATATATTTAAGGTTAGGGGGCTTTCGCCCCCGTCCCTTACTTGTCTTTAGCCAACTTATAAGCTATGATTGCTGTTATTAACGCTAACAGCGAGCTTGTTAAGTTGGCTATACTTGATATTAACTCAATCAATGTTCCTCACCTCACTTTCTGATATTATTATATCATACTTGTACGAGTATGTCAAGCGGTTTTTAGAAAAAAATAAAAAATTTTAAAGATTTAAAAACAAATAATAATACTATTGATAATGTAAACATTGAAAAAATAATTGAATCACTTGAATAAAGTAATATTTAAAAAGATAAAAGCCCCGACTTAATTTAGTTGGGGCTTTTTTATTATCTCTTTTAGCAATACAGTCCGCCGTACTGGGAAATAATCAGGCTGGCGGCTTTTGGGTCGCAGCGTTTGATATTGATGGGGTATTGCAGTTTTTTTATATAATTAAACATAAAATTTACTCCTTTATAAGTGTTCATTTCATATTATGTTTTCGTTTGAATTTTGTTAAATTTTCAAGCGCAGTCAAATTCTGTAAAAGTGCGTTTTATTGTGCTTTGCAAAATCCTAATAATTATTAAATTAAATTAGATATTTTTATATTGTGCTGTAAAGACGGCTGTGATATAATAGGCGCGTGATTTCAGATATTTACAGGGAGTTTGGCTGATGTTAAATATAGTAATCTGCGATGATGAAATCGTACTTATTAAAGAGTTGAAAGAACTTTTAAACCGCTATGCGGCTGATACGGGCAAAGAGTTCTGCTTCTTTGAATTTCACGATGGAACAGAACTGCTTAAGAATTATCAGCCCGATTTCGATTTGATTTTTATGGATATAAAGATGGAAAAAATGAGCGGTCTGGAAACTGCTCAGGAAATCCGCAAGACAGACAGTACGGTGGGTTTGTTTTTCCTGACTTCTCTGCCGCAATATGTATGGAAAGGCTATGAGTATGGGGCAATCAACTTTCTGCTCAAGCCTATGAAGTACGGCAGGCTTAAAATGGAACTTGACCGTTTTTTCTCACGCTATCAGGGCAGAGAAGAGCCGTATCTCAGTTTTTCAAACGGCAGCGGTAAATATAAGGTGCTGTATAAAAATCTGCGCTATGCTGAAACGGAAAAGCGCAATGTGCTTCTGCACTTTGACGATCAGGAGCAGGTCATTTACAAAAATATGAAAGAAATTGCTTCCCTTTTGGAAACAAAGCGGCAGTTTGCCCGCTGTCACGCCAGTTTTATTGTGAATATGGCGTATGTGAAAAGCGTGGAAAATCTGGAAGCGGTCTTAACCACGGGCGAGCGTGTCCCGATCAGTCAGCCGAAACGCAAGGAGTTTATGGCAAAACTGGCTGACTTCTGGGGGGATATGCTATGATGTGGGTATATCAAGTTTTGGATATTGTAAGTACGATAGCAGAGGGCTTTTGCTTATATGTAGTCAGCAGATGTTTATGTAAGGAGCCTCGGCGTCAGTCTGCAATCAATAAATTTATCCCTATGATAGCGGTGATAGTGTGGGCTTATGCCCTGACTTGGTTTACAACTCTTGGCGCTTGGAAAATGCCGCTGATTTGTATATTTGTCATTGCAGTTTTGAAAATATGCTATAAGGACACAGTATATCAGATTGTTACAGTAACTGAAATATGGTTTGCTGTGATAGTTTTCTTATCAGACTCTATCTATCTTAGCATTGGAGATTGGTTGTATGGCAATAATCAATCAGTACAGGTAGACGGTCAAGTTTTTCTGAGATGGGAAATCTACGCTATTGCATTTGTGGTTCGATTGCTTGTGCTTGGTGTGATTTATTTAATGCTGAGACATTTCAAATATAGGGTGCAGTTGAAAGACAGTATAATTTTAACTGTCGTTTTTCTGATTGCCCTTACCATTACAATTTTTGCTAGTTTCAATTTATTGAATTTAGAAAAATCAGCAGATTTGACGCTGTACATCAGTAGCGGTGTAGTGGCTGCCATTTTTATGATGATTTTTATGTACGCCAAAAATATTCTGTATTTACGGGAGCAGGAGCAACGAGACAAGGTGCAGATTGCCCAACTTCAGCAGCAGTACGCTTATTATCAGGACAAACTGAAAGATGAGGAGCGCATACGCTCCGTTTACCACGATATGAAAAACCATCTGCTTGTGTTGGAGGGTGCTCAGGGAACAGACAAGACACGCAAAATGGCGCAGGAACTGCGCTCGCAGATAGCGGACTATGAGAACTATGTGCATACGGGAAATGAATTTCTGGACATCATTCTGAAAGATAAGGCGGAAAAAGCCCGTGAAAAGAACATCGACTTTTCCGTCTTTATAGATTTCAGCGGCGTAGATTTCATAGAGCCGCTTGACATCAGCACCCTGTTCGGTAACGGGATTGACAACGCTATCGAAGCCAGTGAGAAACTGCCGGAGGATCAGCGGGTAATTCTTGTGAAAGCGGGAAAGGTGCAGGATTTTGTGTCTATCCTGATTGAGAATAACTGCTTAGATGAGGTTCATAAGGACGGTCATACTACAAAGGCAGATAAATTCCTGCACGGCTTTGGCATTTCCAATATGAAAAAGGCTGCGGAGAAATATTCCGGCTCTTGCACTGCCACGCAGGAAAATGGGAAATTTACTTTGAAGATATTGCTGCCCGTTTCCGCAGGAAAGGCGGTGGACTAAATGTGGGTGTATCAGACTCTGGATATTCTTTCTAGCATATTGGAAGGCTTTTGCTTATATGTAATCAGCAGGTGTTTGTGTAAAGAGCCGCGGTTTCAGACGGCAATCAACAAATTCATCCCCCCGATTGCAGAGATTATGCTGACTTATGCTCTGACTTGGTTTACATACCTTGGCGCTTGGAAAATGCCACTGATTTTTTTATTTGTCGTTGCAATTTTGAAAATATGCTATAAAGATACTGTATATCAGATTGTTACAGTAACTGAAGT
>CALVKV010000172.1 GCA_944333305.1 uncultured Bacilli bacterium | reverse complement strand
GAACTCTTCCAGCAGATCAAGGACTACCTGGCCCGCTACGAGCAGGTCTACCACCGCAAACTCACCCAGAAGGAATTTGTCATCGGGCTGATCGAGCAGGCGCTCGAGGAAGCGGACGAGGAATTCGAGGCGGCGGAGGCCGCCGAGGCCGAGGATGCGGCAGAGGACGCCGAAATCAGCGATGATGTGGAAGAAGCCGAAGATGACGGCCTGGAAGGTGAGGTGACCGGCGAGGATGAAGAGACCGAAGATGCGCGGCCGGATGAGACGCCGGAAGAAGATGCGGGAACAGAGACCGCGACAGAAACCTGTGAGGATGACTGCGTCAATGACGAATCTGGTATCGATGCTGATGCCGATACGGCGGCGCGACCGCAATGGGAATGAAATCCGCCCCGGCATGAGACTGACCGCCCACGGCTGCACAATGTACATCCTCACGGTGCCCACGCTGTACGCGGTGCTTGATCGGGGCTCGCTGAAAGCCACCCTGCGCTATGCGGCCGATTGCATCCGCACCGACAACGGCGATATCCAGCCGCTGGAGGCGCTGATCCTGGAAAACTGGGAGATACAGAAATAGCCAATACATCTTGTGGCCCGCAGCACAGCCTGCGGGCTGTTTTCTTTGAAGGAGGAAATGATTTTGCAACTCGACATTACCGGCATCCGGCCGGCAGAAATCCCGTTTGCTTTTGACCAAGACGAGCAGCTATACAGCCGTTCCGGCTGCATCGGCAGCCTGCAGGGGGACTTTGGTGCGGGCCGGGAATTCTATCCCGAATGGACCGACCACCAGACGCAGTTCAAGACCCATGACTTTGGCGTGGAGCTCAACAAAGTGGTTCACGCTCTGCGGGCTAAGGGCGGGTGTGGCCTTTTGGCGGATCGCCACCACATGGCCGAGTTCTGCGCCCACCACCCGGAAACAGCGCTGGGGACCGGCTACGCGGCCGTGTACGGAGTCAAACTCAGGACCACGAGCCGTACCTACCTGCTGCGCTGCGACCCGCGTATAGGCGAAACAAACTTTTGTCTCTACGCCTACGAGACGCCGCTGCTGGAACACTGTGTCGAGCAGCTTGCCCGGCAGCGGCCTGCGCCGGTCGGGACGCGCTCCCGCGAGGAAGAACGGTAAACAAGATCGAACCATAAGTTTACATGCCTGCAATGCTTGCCACATAGATGGCAGGCGCTGCAGGCTTTTTTGTTTGGGAGGGATGTGGAAAGACGATTCGTTTCATTGACATGTTCGCTGGCATCGGCGGCTTCCGCGAGGGGCTGACCCGTGCCGGCAGTTTCACCTGCGTGGGACACTGCGAATGCGACAGCCACGCCGAGCGCAGTTACCGCGCCTTATTTGACACGGAGGGAGAGTGGTACACAGAAGATGCCAGAAAAGCCGACCCAGACACCATGCCCGACTTCGACCTGCTCTGCGGCGGATTTCCTTGCCAGGCTTTCAGCCTTGCTGGACGCCGCCAGGGATTCGGGGACCCCCGCGGCACCCTCTTCTTTGAGCTGGCCCGCCTGGCTGAAGCCCGGCACCCTCGCTATCTGCTGTTTGAAAACGTACCCGGCCTGCTGTCTCATGACGGCGGACGGACGTTTGCGACGATCCTCCATACGCTGGACAGACTGGGGTATGGCGTGGAATGGCAGGTGCTCAACAGCAAAGATTTCGGCGTCCCCAATCCCGCCGCCGTGTGTACATTGTCGGATATCTTGATGACCGATGTAGAGGAAAAATACTACCTTTCACCGCAGCAACAGCAACGCATGCTGCCCGACGGCTGGGAGACGGATTCCCGGTAAAGGAGGCCACCCGCAAAGGCTACAAACTGGCCTATCCCGGGGACAGCATCGACCTGGGGTACGCCACCACCAACACCCGCCGCGGGCGGGTGGGGCACGGCATTGCTCACACGCTGACCACGAGCGGAAATATGGGGACCCTGGAAGCGCCGCGCCCTGTGCGCACCCCGCTGGTGGCAGAGCCCTGGCGCAACCCCCAACGGGCAAGAAAACCCGGTGCGCCGATGTTTACCCTGACCACGAAGGACCGGCATGGCATCATGCAGGCTGGCCGCATCCGCCGCCTGACGCCGCGGGAATGTCTGCGGCTGCAGGGCTGGCAGGATGACCGCAGCGACCAGATCCTGGCCGTCACCAGCGAGGCCCAGGCCTACAAACAGGCAGGCAACGGTGTAACGGTCACCGTGGTGGAGGCCATCGGGAAAAGGCTGGCTGCGGTGGATGCAGAACTGCGGGGAGGTGGTGCCCCTGCCCCTTGATTTCCGGGACCAGAAGTTTGGCTGTGAGATCGAGATGACCGGCATCACCCGGCAGCAGTCAGCCGAAGCGGTGGCCGCACTGTTCGGTACATTTGCCCGCCAAACGCATGAATCCCGTATCTACGATCCCTGGGAAGTGGAGGACGCAGACGGCAAGAAATGGCGCTTCGTCTATGATGGCAGCATCCAGGCCACCCGGCGCGTTGGCCGGAGACAGCAACCGGCCAACGAATCGTCCTACAAAGTTGAGCTGAACTCACCTGTACTTGAGTACACCGAGATGGAAAAATTGCAGGAAGTCGTGCGGGCGCTGCGCCATGCCGGGGCGGTGGTGGCTCCCAGTTGCGGGCTGCACGTCCACATTGATGCCAGTAAGCACACACCGCGCAGCCTGCGGAATCTGCTGTCCATCATGTACTCCAAAGAAGACCTGATCCTGAAGGCCGTGGGGACCCAGCAGCGACGGGTGGAACAGTATTGCCATCTGTCGCGGGAAAATGTGATGAAGGTAATCCGCAATATGCCGCCGAGCCTTACGATGGAGCAACTGCGACGCGCCTGGTACGAGGGGCGCGACGGTGCGCATGACCATTACAATTGGTCACGCTATTACGCCCTCAACCTGCATTCCGTATTTTACCACGGCACCGTGGAATGGCGTTGCTTTGAGAGCACGCTGCACGCCGGGGAGGTCCGCGCCGACATCACGTTGGCACTGGCCATGTCCGCCCAGGCCATCAACCTGGAAAAGACTGTGGCCCGCAAGACGCCGGTAGGGGATAACCCTGCGTTTGCGTTCCGCACCTTCCTGCTCCGGCTGGGGCTCATCGGCCCCGAATACAAAAATGTGCGGATGCACCTGCTCAAGCGCCTGCCCGGTGACCCGGCCTGGCTGCGCGACCGCAACCAATATGAAAGCTACCATCGCCGCCATACCCGCGGCGGCGATGCCAGATAGGAGGATGATACCCTGATCGGACAAAACAAACCAGTGAAACGCCAAGCCCGCTGTGAAAAGATGCAGCGGGCTTTTCCTTTGTGAGACAAGGAGAAAGCTATATGCATAGGAAACACCCAAAATTGTACCGCTTTGCCGCCGGCTTGCTGGCAGGAATCTGCCTGCTGACGAGCACCGGTGCAACTGCTCTGGTAGCCAATGCCGCACCTGACGGCGACGCAGCCCAAGCGGTTTCCACCGCGGCTACGCCGGAGACTGCTACACCCGAAACGGCGCTCAGTGCCGAGGCCCAGGCGTTCATTGACGCTATCAATGCGCTGGACCGGGAGTCGATCCTGGCCGCTGTGCGCCAGTGGGCCATTGCCAGCGCCGCCTGGCAGGCAGACCCGGGCAACACTGAGCTGGAAGAAGCATTGAACAAAGCCATTGAGGCATCCGACGCCGCGACTGCGCCGGTGTATGCCGCCGAAGATCTGTATTACGCCATCCCCGAAGAGGAACAGCAGGGCGACGAAGTCCAAGCTGCCTACACCGCCCTGGCCGCACTGGTCGCCTCGATGCAGTTGGCGATGGAACAGCCGGAACTGCCCGAGGACACCGGCGCACCGCCGGATGACGATGAGATCTACGAAGTCCTCTACGGCGACCTGCCCGATGCGCCCACCGGCAACTATATCGGCAGTATGGGGTTGCCCATTGCCACCGGCGATACCAAAATCGGCCTGTCGCTGTGGGAGGAAAGCCTGCTTACCGATGAGAGCACCGGCCGCATGGATGCCGAAGCCCTCAACGCGGACAGCCTGACCGTCACAGTGCCGGTGGAGAGCGGCGAGGACTACGCCATCGTGCCGATTATGCTGCAGGTGGAATATCCCGCCAACAACAGCACCACCCAGGTGCTCCTGCCCGAAGATGTCACGGTTCTGGCGCTGGACAGCCAGGGCAAACTGACCACGGTGGAGGACCCTGCCAGCGTGCTGAACGCGACCTATGTGGAGACCTCCGCTGCCGTGACCGGCATCTATGTGCGGGCCGAGGAAAACTTCACGGCTGAGCTGGTCTACACAGCGGAGGATGGCACCAGCATGGCCAAGACATTGGACGTTGTCGTGGACAAGACGCCGGGCAATGACATGGCCGTCAGCACCTATGAGGAACGCCCGGTGCCGGACGTACTGACGGGCAAGATCACGTCGGTGCAAAAAGTCAATGGCACCTGGTTGATCTGGTTCAATGGTCAAGAGGCCTACTGTTGCACACACGGTGCCCAGGGCAGCCCCAACGGCTGCCCGACCTACACCTATTCGCATACTTCCATCATCGGGGCGGAGCAGTTGACTCCAGGTGACCACTATGCCAACCAGATCAACATCTGGGGCGGGCTGGACCAGCTGTCGCTGGGGCTGCTGATGGTGCAGCACGAAGGGGAAATTTCCGCTTCCACCTTTAGCCTGGACGGGGAATCCGATGAGACCGCCCAAACCGCCTACACCTACTACGATGATCTGCAGTTGTGGATCATGCAGCATTACCCTGACAGCGTTGCAGGGCAGATCTACCGAGAATCCGCGGCGCGGCTGGCCAACGGCGTGACCACCTACCAGGCAGACAGCGACTATTACTCCTACATTTACGTTCCGCCTGCCGGTATGAACTGGCAGACGGTCGCCCTGATTGGCCCGCCCACCGGCAGCACCAACCCGGATATTCCGGAGACCACGCCGGACTATTACGCTTCCTGGTCGGCCGGACCCCAAACAGCCCGCGGCTCGCTGGATCTGAGCTATGGGTTGAATCTTCGCAAGATTGGCCTTGTTACCGGCGAGACGATCGACGAAGCCACCTTTGAGGTCACGCCCTCGGCCACCAGCGGAACCATCGACGGCGGAAGCTGGAGCCTGACGCCTGCCGGCAGCCAAACGGTGACCACCGGCGGCCACGTCATGGACGATACCTACCAAACCACCGGCGGCAATGCCTCGGCCAGCTGGACGATGCACTACTCGGTCAGCAAGACCAGCGGCAGCGACAGCGGCAATGTGGGGCCATATTCGTCCCAGGAGGAAGCCAACGCGGCAGCCAGCGCCGCCCAGAGCGCGGCGGTCAGCCGTTTGCAGGGCGAGGCCCAGGCAGCCGTGGATGCGGCGATTGCATCAGCACGCAGCCAGTTGGCAAATATTACGTTCACAGTACGCGAAACTTCGGTGCCGCATGGCTTTGACGCCTACACGGGCAGTACCGGCAGTGAACAGCAGATCTCTGTGCCGGCAGACGGCAGCACTGATGTCACCATCCACAACGATGAGTGGTCTGTGCAGGTCAACATCGCCAAGATCGACAGCGAGACGCACCAGCCTATCGCGGCAGACGCCGAGTTTGCCGTGTTCGAGTGGGATGTCGTGGCGGGGATGTACATCCCGTTCGGCGGGTACAACCAATACTCCGTTGTCCGCAATGAGGATGGTACATACTCCGTTGCCAACGGCAGCAGTTACGCGACCAGCAGCCCGGCTGACCGTACCCTCTATTACACCCAGCGCAATGCAGGTCGTTTCTTAATCGTCGAGACTCGCGCCCCGGAAGGTTACTATGGCGACTGGACGGACATCTCCCAGCCCGGCACGGCCGGACAGGTGAAGGGCAAACGCGCCTATGCGTTCACCATCTTCAAGGACAATGACGGCTCGGTCATTGTCCTGTCCAATACCGACTACAACGCCGCCATCGGCACCGCCGACAACGGGGACGCCCTGCTGCGCACGCCGGAGGGCAACACCGTCACGGTTTCGCTGTATGACGCGCCGCAGGATGCCACCCGTGTCTATACAACCGACGGCACCGGCCTGGCGAACAATGAAGATACCTACACCAGCACCCCGGTCAGCGGCAAGTTTACCAATGACCGCGTGATCGGGGAGATCCTGCTGACCAAAGCCGATTTAGACCAGGCCGTAGAAGGTAGTGACACCGCTTTGCATGGCACCGCCAGCATCGAGGGGGCGGTGTACGACCTGTATGCCGCCGAAGATATTCAGCACCCGGATGGCGTCACCGGCACGGTAGATTACAGTAAGATCGTGGATGCCAACGGCAGTCCCATTTGGCACACCACTGTGTTGACCAACGGCGGGTGGGATACGGATTATTTGCCGGTACTGGAAAAAGACCACCTTGTCGCCAGCGCTGAAATTAAAGATGGCGTGTTGGCATTCAGCAATCTGTACTTGGGCAAATATTACCTGGTGGAACGCGCCACGGGAATTGTGCTGCCTGTGGATACCGACGGGCATTTCTATGTAACGGGCCAGTACCCCGCACTGGACAAGACCTTGCAGCCCACCGGCGAGACACAGCTCCTGGCCACCGAGAACGGCGAGTACACCGACTATATCTACCGCAACCAGTATTCGGCGGTGGCGGAAGCTCGTGCGTTGACCGGTGTCAAGACCTACGATGGCTATTACCTCAGCTATGCCGAAGGGTATCTCTGCGACGAGATCAACCACTACGAGACCCTGACCTACGGCAGCGAAAATCAGTATGTTATCCGCGAAACGGACGGCTCCAAAGACGCGGTGCTGAAATCTGGCTTCTCCATCCAGAAGGTTGTCAGCACCACCGGCCCCGGCACGCCTGCCCCCAAACTGGAGGGCGCGGGCTTCACAGTCTACCGTGTGTGGGAGCTCTCCAAAACGGACCAGTTCACCCGCAACCCGGACGGCAGCTACAATGTGCAATCCATCCTGGACGCTTACCGCAAGGACAGCTACGACAACGATACCCCGAAGTACGATTTCAGCGGCGAGGGCGCGGCAGTTGCCCGGATGTATGAGTTTGACCAGGCACTGGTGGAAGAATATAACGCGACATTGACCGCGGCCTACGACTTTGCCAACGGCCAGGGTAATGGCTGGGTGCCCACTCAGAACACCAACGAATACCGCCTGTCTGAACTGTTCACCAACGAGGAAGGTGTTATCCGCGTGACCGGCCTGCCGTATGGCCAGTATCTGGTGGTGGAAACCACGGTGCCGCAGGATGTATTCCAGTGCGACCCGTTTGTGGTGACTGTGGACAGCAGTGCACCGCAAAGCGTCATGTGCCAGCCGGACGGCAGCGTGACTACACCCAGCAATTCTTACATGACCTACAATGTGCTGAACGAGGAATTGGAAGGCTACTTGCAGCTCATCAAGATCGACGCTGAAACCGGCAAGCCGGTCAAAATCGCCGACACCGCGTTCCAGATTTATCGCATTCTGGATGACGGGACGGAAGAACTCATTGAAATGCCCGACCCGGATTCCGGTAGCGCCACCGCCAAAACCGATACCTTCTATACCGATGAAAACGGCCTGCTGAAAACATCCGAAAAGCTGCCGCTTGGCCGCTATCGCGTTGTAGAAGTCGAAGGCCCCGAAGGCTTCTTCAACGACACGGCTTACAACGTAGTCTTTGAACTCACGTCCGAGCGCGTCTGGCAGGTGGAGGGCAACGCCACCGATGACATGGACGACTACATCATCACCGAAGAATACAGCAACCATGAGACCCTGGGCCAGCTTACCATCCGCAAGGTCGGCAACGTCCTGACCGGCTACGAGGATGGCCAGTTTATCTACGAACAGGCAAACCTGGCCGGGGCAACCTACGAGATCCGTGCCCATGGTGACATTGCCACCGGCGACCGTCAGGGCACGCTGTGGTATGCCGATGGCGACCTGGTCGCCACCGTGACCACCGGCAAAGAAGGTCAGGTGGATGAAGTGAAGTTCAGCCCCACCCGCACGCCTGCCACCTACGATTTCCTGACCGTTTCCCACGACGGCACGACTGGTGAAGTGACGATCACGCTGCCGCTGGGTTCCTACGACATCACCGAGGTGCAGGCCCCCTACGGCTTTGTGTTGACTGACCAAACCTACACCGTGACTTTTGGCTGGAATGACCAAAGCAATGATGTAGTGCTTGCACAGAACATTGTAGACTATACCCAGGACGGCGATGAAACCTACAGCTACGGCATCGTCAATGTGCCCAACGCAACCGAGGATGAATTGGGCAATCTGCCCGGCACCATCGTGTTCGAGAACGCCCGTGTGCTTCCCGTGCCTGAGACGCCGGGGAATCTCGTGGACAAAATTGGCATCGGCATCCACAAGCAGGACGCAGAAACCAGCCAGCCGCTGGCCGGGGCCGTGTATGAACTCTACACGGTGGACGCGATCTATGACGTAAACGGCAACAAGCTGGCCGATGCCGGAACCCTACTCGCCACCAGCAGCCCAACCGATGACACCGGCTTTGCCTGGTTCGATGTGGACGTGCCCATCCGCGGCGAAGCCTACGCGGACGGTGAGACCAAGCCGGCAGACGGCGTCTGGAACGCCCGCTACAACAGCGGCAACTATCAGATTGTTGAAATCACCAGTCCTGACGGCTACCTGCTCGACCCGACGCCCATTGCGGTCAGCTTTGCTTATCCCGGCCCGCAAACAGCTTGGCAGGTGGTCGCCGCCACCCAGGCCGACCAGCCGCTGGACAGACTGACCATCCACAAGACCGATGTCGGCGGCAAGGAACTGCCCGGTGCGGAGCTGACCATCACCACGCTGGAGGGTGACCCCATCGACAGCTGGGTGAGCGAGGAAACGCCGCACGCACTGCCCATTCTGGAACCTGATGCCGAGGAACAGGACGGTGCGATCCGTTACTCGGATGCAGATAACGAGTTTGTCTACATCCTGCATGAGGACGCCGCGCCGGATGGCTATCTGGTTGCCACGGACATCCAGTTCAAGGTGGAACAGGATGAAGATGGCCGCATTACAGTGTACATCCGTGCGACCTCTGCCGACAGCTGGCACAAGGTGGACGGCGCGTCTGTGACAATGGTCGATACGGCCAAGCCGCAGCCCGCCCCGACGCCCACACCCACCACGACCGTTACGGTCACGGCCACGCCTACGCCGGCTCCCGTCTTCCATGTTCCGCAGACCGGGGACAGCACACCGCTGCTGGCAATCGTGATTGTGACCGCACTGGCCGCCACTGGCTTTGTGGTTCTGTTGGCAATTCGCCGCCGCGGAAACCGGCTGCAAGAAGAAAACGACCCGCAGCTCGAACCGCGGGATGACCCGGAGAATACCAATGAGTAAACCTGCCAAGATGCGCGTTGTCATTGTGGAGCCGGGCAAATATGCCCGCGAAGCCGAGATTGACAACACGCTGGAGGCTGAACAGGCGGTGGTGGGCGGCCTGATCGACGCCATTTGCCCCTGGCCGGAGGATAAGGCCTGCCTGATCCTCAATGACGAAGGCAAGATTATCCCGCTGGAACCGAACCGGGCATTGCCCGAATATGAGGACATGGTGTTCGGTACCTTCTTCATCTGCGGCGATGGCGGCGAAGATTTTTGCAGTTTGACCGAGAAACAGGTCGAGCGATATCTCGCACGTTTCCGGCGGCCGGAGATTATTCGTGACACGCCAACCGGCATCCTTTGCGTACCTTGCACACCGAAACGCTATGAGCAATTCATGGAAAAAGTACAAGGTGAGAACGGACCGAACCATCCCGATCACAAAGACGGACCGTCCAGATAATGCACCAACACCAGGGGCGCAGCCAGGCGGCTGCGCCCTACATTTATTATAAAGGAGAAATTCTATGACCCATTTTTATTCCGCCGAATCGGTGACCGCTGGCCACCCCGACAAACTCTGTGACCAGATCGCCGACGCGGTGCTGGACGGATGCTTGGCTCTCGACCGCAATGCCCGGGTGGCCTGCGAGGTTCTGGCAACCAAAGGCCACATTGTTCTGGCAGGCGAGATCAGCACCGCGGTCATGCCGGATATTGGAAAGTTGACCCGCGAGACACTGGAAAACGCCGGATACAATTCCAAAGATTTTGAGATCGAAAGCCTGATCCACCCCCAAAGCCCTGACATTGAGGCCGCTGTCAATGACCCGCTGGACGCCGAAACCGACCC
>CALVKV010000171.1 GCA_944333305.1 uncultured Bacilli bacterium | reverse complement strand
CACTCGTCTAATCAAAACGAGTGCCAAAAAAGAGTCCGAAGGACGAAAAACGAGCGTGAAAAACAAACACGCTCGCCTTTTTATATATATTTTTTTATATTTTTTTATTTTTTTTCATAATAAGGATAATACGTGGACGGATATACGCAAACATGTGGACGGATATACGCAAACATGTGGACGGATATACGCAAAACATGTGGACGGATATACGCAAATCGTGGACGCGAAATTGTTTATTTTCCATATAAGTGGAATAAATATTGATGCGCGTCCATGTATATGTTATAATTTATCTATGAGAGGTGTAATAATGAAAAATGATTTAAAGCTACGACAGTCTAACAATCTTATATTAGCTAGCCACCAAATGGACATTAATCAAATGCGTATTTTCTTTTATGTGTGTAGTCAATATAATGGAGATTTGAAACTTTCTTTAAGCTTCAATGAAATGAATAATATATTAAATGTCAATCGAGGAACAGAACAAAAAAAATCGCTTATCTCAAGTATAAGTACAATGATGAGAACCGCTTTTGTTAATCTCAAAATCGATGAAGATGATGAATATTGCGAGGCTCCTGTATTTATCATGGCCAGAAAAAAGAAAAATGAAGATATCATGAATTTCGAGTTTAATCCTCATGTAGCAAAAGAATTAGAAGAACTTCGAGGATATACATGGATGTACTTGTCACAGTTAACTGGTATGAGCAGTACCTATTCAGTTCGATTATATGAATTTTTCGCAATGCGTCTTGGAACTGAACATAGATCTGAAATGTTTGATTTCGATTTAAATAAATTACGCTTATATCTAGATTGTACAAAAAAATATAAGGATTTCAGGGATTTTAATAAACGCGTGTTACTACAAGCTGAAAAAGAAATCAACGAAAAATCAAATATACACATGAGTTATAAAAAAGTAAAAACTGGTCGTTCAGTCACCTCAATTCTATTTACTTTCAAATGGAAAAACAAAGCTGAAGCAATCACTGTTAATTACGAAGAAAATGAACTATCTGAAGCAGAGCAGATGAATTTAGATGATTTTTTAAAAGAATTTGAATAGAAAGGAGATTTTAAAGTGAAACTATATGATTTATTAAGAACAATAACTCATGATAATTATACAGTTTACTTGCAAGACATTAATTTTTTCAATGAAGAACGAATATTATATAATCCTCTAAACAACAAAAAAGAAATTTTAAAAAATTATTTGGACTATGAAGTTGTATCAATTAATGAAGAATGGCGTATATTAATCAAAAGCAAAAAAATAACATAAACAACAATAGAAAAAAATAAATATACAGATATAATATTATGGTGGATTAACATCTTGAGGCAATTGGAGCCTTATAGATCTTAATCTACCGCATGTTAAAACAGAGTCACATAACTCTGTTTTTTTATTATTGGAGCTTTATAGAATTTACTAAAAAGGAGGTAATATATCCCTCCTTTTTATTCAATAAAAGTAGGCGTATCTGAAACTTTTTCTAATTTATCATATGTTTGATTATTAATATCTATAAGCAATAAATAGTCATCCTCAAATAAAACTAAATTATAACTTAGTTTCTCATTTTCCAACAGATATAAATTTTCATATAATTTGTTTATTTGTGTTTTAACTTTGATGTTTTCATCTTCAAAACCATTTTGATAATAAAGATTATCTTGATCTTCAATTGTTACTGTTACTGTTTTTGTACCTCCAAACAATTGATATGTTCCCGTTATATCATCAATATCATAAGATTTATTTGTATCCATCCCAAATAAATATCCTAAATAAAATGATGAAAGAAGAAATACTATTGCTACTATGATAGCAACAATTATCTTGTATCTTTTTTTCATATCCATCCCTCCTACAAATATTGGTAGTGTCAAAAATCGGTTAAGCGATACAAATACACTCCTATATCAATTTGTATATATAAACAGTAAAAATGATCACTGATTATATCTTTTTGATCATCTTTTTTACGATTTTACTAAAAAAGATGAAGATTCCGTGCTATACTTGTTTTCTCCACAAAAACTACGAAAGGACGGTTTCTTCATCATGGAAAGTATAACACAAATTTTACAATCTATAAATTCTTTTTCTAAACAATCTTTTAAATTCTCTCAATTTATCGAACCTTTGCTTCTCCTTAAGAAGCTTCCTTCTGATATCTCTTATGAATTGAACAATGATGACTTTATCTTTAATCTTCAGCAGGCTTTTAAACATATCGACTGGCTGAATGATTATTTTAAAAATAATATCAATAATCTTCTTATAAAAGAAGTAAGCAAACTTAAAAATCATAAATCTAAGGATACTACTATCCCTTATGCTGATTTTACTGTCGATAAACCTCCGCTGTTTAAAAAGAATCTACCTGTTCACCTCGATTTCCAGTCTATTTTGAACGATTCTTTTAACAGTGGCAATCCTTTAAAACCGGTCAAACGCAGAAATCCTGATTCTTTTTCTTTTATGGGCGTTTGTCCTTTTTGTGGCGCTCCAAAAGAATATATCTATGACAATAACAGCGGTAAAGGCCAGTTCCAGTGCAAAGCCTGTAAAAATACCTTTACTATTAAAACTTCTCCTTCAGGTGCATCCGGGATTTACTGCCCTTACTGTAATACTAAGCTTGTCTTAAAACATGACCGCAAAGGTTTTCTTGTTTTTGCATGTTCCAGCAAAAAATGCGAACATTACAAAGCCAACAAAAAACTTTTAAGCGAAGGTAAGGCTGAACACCTGAAAACATCCAGCGGCCAGTATCTTCTTCACTATCATTACCGTGAATTCAAGTTCGATCTGGAAACTTTACGTAAGGTCGATGATACTGTTTCCGGTCCTGTTAATTTATCACGTATCCATTATGATCAGAAAGTTCTGGGCCTTGTTTTGACCTATTATGTCAACTATGGGCTGTCTTCCAGAAAAACTGCTTTGATCCTTAAACAGGTCCATGGTTTGCGTATTTCCCATCAGACTGTCATTAATTATGCCAGTTCTGTTTCTGCTGTCATAAAACCGCTTATCGATAAATATCCTTATAAAATCGGTAATACCCTTTCCGGTGATGAAACATATATCAAGGTCAGAGGCAAAGATAACTATGTTTTCTTCTGGTCCGACCCTGTAAATAAGATCATCACTTCCTATAAGATATATCCGGTTAGAGATACGCTATGTGCATGTCGGTCAATAAACGACTGTCTCAGCAAATATCAGAAAATACCCGATGACCTGACTTTGATTACAGATGGCAATCCTATTTATAATGCAGCTCAGATTTTCTTTGAAATAAACGATATTTATTTTGATCTGCATCAGGTAATTGGTGTTAAAAACAAAGATGAAGAGTCCAA
>CALVKV010000170.1 GCA_944333305.1 uncultured Bacilli bacterium | reverse complement strand
CAATACAGTGCATGACTATTTGCAGCTGAATGCCGCTGGGGCAACCTATCATGTGTTTGAGTTTTCGATACCGGAATAAAATAGGGGGACCCTCGGGCCTTACAGCCCGGGGGTCCCCACTGATCTGTTAATTACGGTTACAGAAAAACAAATCAGGAGAAGTTGACCTTAACAGTGCTGTTCGCGTCGGGAACAGTAAAGCTGTAACGGGCACCGTTACCAAAAGCAGTACCGCTCACCAACCGGAAGGAAATGTCATGGTCAACACCGCTGTCGTCGGTCCAGCCTTCACCGCTCGCCGCACCAACAATTGTAGTAAAGGTTCCAATATTAAGCTCGACATAAAGTGTGTTACCAACCTTTATATAGCCATTGTCAGCGACAACGGTTCCATCGGCATCTTCGACAACATAGCCAGCAGAATATCCGTTTGTCTCCAGTACAACATATCCGGTTTCAAACTCGTAATCGTTACCATAACCCGGAGTCTCGGTCTTGTAGGTCTGGTATCCGGAATAGCCGCCACTGTTCGACCAACGGTAATGAGTACCTGTTCCCTGCAGGACAAAACCAGCTACCACGGTTTCACCGTCGGTATCGTAGTACACAGCACCAGGTCCGACATAACCGACCAACTCATCATCCACTTCAACGCTGTACAGACGGTCAATGTTGTCGCCACGGATGGTCCACTCAGCGCCGTACTCATCCTCCCAGGTCATAGTGTTGCCGGCATTGCTGGCATTGCTGGGGACAGTGAGGTTGAAGCCGGTGACAGTGCCGCCATTGGCGCGGATCTCTTCCGCCAGAGCGGCGAAGACCGGGCCGGCCTCCCAATTGCCGGTGCCGTCATAGATGCGCGGCTGCAGGTAGTGGCCGTTCTCGTCGTCATAGACCACGTCGATGTTGGTGGTGCTCACAGCGGGCGGGGTCACGCCGCCGTTGCCATCGGGCACGTTGTCCTTGATGATCACGGTGGTAGCGCGGCCGTCCTCGATCAGCAGGCTCAGCTCATAGTCGTAGCGGCCGTTGGCGTTCTGGTGCAGGTCCTCCAGGAAGTCCACCAGGTCGTCGATGCCGGTTCCGAAGTACACGTCGCCGCCGTCGTTGTTGCGCTCCTGATCCAGAATGATGCTGGCGTCAGTGGCAATCCGGATGCCGGAGGTGGTGTCGTTGTATTCATACAGGGTACGGGCCTGGTTTACAGTGGGCAGACCAGTGTTGGTGAACCGCTCGTGATACAGGACGGTGTCCACGAAGGTCAGGGGGAACAGAGTGGCAACGCCATAAGTAGTGCCGCCGGCAGTTTCATCATCCAGAGTATTCGTGTACTGATTGGAGCCAGAGGTGTTGTTGTTTACCAGGTTCCAGTCGTCGTAATCCTGGTCCGCATCCAGCCAGCCGTGGGTGTTGATCGCGGTATCAGTGTCAAGATTGACACCGTCATTAAAGGCCTCTACGCGGATCACGTCGCCGTTGGAGTTGTAGCGGACCTGGTACCACTTGCCCTCGTCCATTCTGCCGTTGGCCAGCAGGGAGATACCGGAGTCGTCCACCTCGCGGAGGGTGACCTCCTCACCGTTGGCAATCACGGTACGGGTCCAGGTGTACTCCTCAGTGGTCCGGTTGTAGGACTCGTCGTATACAGAACCGCTGTGGACGTACACCAGGTTCTCGCTGCTGGAGCCGTCCTCGCCCACCACCACGGCGGCGATCACATAGGCCTCGTCGTCGTACAGGGGGTACACGCCGTAGGAGATATAGTCAGTGTCAGTCAGTGCACTGTCGGCCTCGTTTGCAGCCTCAGTCGCATCATAGACCTCAATGTTGGCGTTGTCGATACCGGTGACCACGCTGGTCACATCGTCGATCACGACCGCAGGATTGCCGCGCAGAGCACTAATCTCATCCACGGAGACGGCCAGATAGATAGACTCGTCGTTGCCGTACACGCGGGAGTAATCGCCGGTGGCTGCGCCCTGGATCCAGATGTTGTCGTCGTCCACATCGGTCAGGGTAGCATCGTGATACTGGCCCTGCTTATCGTTGGCTCCAATGGGGTTGGAGACCTCAGTGACAGAATATACGTCATTGCTGTTCACAGAGTAAGTGAACCAGGAGTTGATCACAGCATCCTGTGCATCGTTCTGGATGGTGCCAGAGTTGAAGGTGCTGTTGCGCATATTGATGTCAATGGTGGCCATGGTGCCGTCCAGGAAGATGGCATTGGCCCGCAGCATGGTGTTATACAGATTGCTGTAATCGCTGTCCAGGCCGGTGATGAACACGTAGTTGTCCACCGCGTCCACTTCCACCACGCCGATCACATAGCCATAGGCGTCCAGATAGACGTTGTAGGTCAGATCCTTCAGGTTGGTCACGCCGCCGTCGGTGGTGTAATCCTCCAGGGTCTCGCACTCGTACTCGGCGGTGGTGGCGTAGTCATAGGTGGTGCCGCCGGTGGTCAGGCTCTTGCCCTGACGGAAGGCGTCGATCTCCACCGCAGACAGGGTCTCGGGGGTGCCGATGGTCTGCACCTCGCCGTCGGCCACGGTGACCATCATCACGTCGTCCTCGGCCACGTCCTCCAGGAAGAAGTCCCCATAGGACAGGTCGAAGTTCTCATGCTGATCCAGGCCGTCCTCAGGGTCAGCGTCCTTGACATAGTTGCCGCGGCTGACTTCGTTGATGCCATAGACGGTGATGCCCATCTCGTCCTGGTCGGCGTCGTAGTCCTCGTCAGCAATGGCCAGGTAGGTGTTGATAATGGCGATGGTGACCTCTTTATCGATCACGTCCACATACACCTCGGTGAGCACGCCGTTGCCGGTGCCGCCCACACCGCTGTTATTGCTGCGGTTCAGGGCGGTCTTGTCAAACATCAGCGGGTCGATGGCGCTGGAGTCGTTGCCGTCGATGGCCACATACAGGTCATAGTTGTCGTCGTTCAGAATGGAGCTGCCCAGCAGGTTGTACAGCTCACGGCCAGTGACCTCGGTGGTGTAGGATTCCCGCAGCAGCTCGGTCTTGGCGTAGGTGCCGATCTCGGTGCCGTCATACTCCCAGTACCGGGCGGGACGGCCGAACTCGTCGGTGGCCTCGTCGTTCAGCTGCAGATCGCCCATGTACAGCTGCTCGCCCAGTTCAATGATGGACTGGGTGGCGTCGGTGGTGGTATTGGTGGAACGGTCGGAACTGATGGCATAGGCATAGTCCGCATTGCTGGTGATGTAGTTGTAGGTGACGTTGTTGGTGATGGTCACGTCGCCGATGGTCCAGCTGCCGTCGGTGCTGGCCTCAACAGTGCCGGCCTCCAGGGTGTTCAGCACCAGCTGAGCCACGTCGTCACGGGTCATGGGGGCGGTCACGCCGGAGTCCACGCCCACGAACAGGTCGATGGCGTTGCCCTGGCGGGTGGTGGCCAGCTGCCAGTCGCTGCCGAAGTCAGAGGCGTACTGGAAGTAGCCCAGAGCCTTCATCAGCATCAGGGCGGCCTGGGCGGTGGTCACGGTGT
>CALVKV010000169.1 GCA_944333305.1 uncultured Bacilli bacterium | reverse complement strand
GTTCGTGGGCGTGGACTCCGGCGTGACCCAGGCCATGACCCGCAACGACGTGGCTCAGCTGGTGCTGAACACCCTGCAGGCCGGCACTGTGCAGGCTACCACCAACGGCTCCATCACTGTGGGCGGCGTGACCATCGCCACCAACGTGGAGTACAACTTTGTTACCAGCAACGCTGATTACGCTTACGCCATCAGCAGCGCCAAGTCTACCGACCAGAACACCGACGCTCAGCGCTCCATCGTTGAGCTGGGTGAGCAGCTGTATCAGGGCGACCTAATGAAGCGCATCGGCGAGGACGATTTCGGACGTCCCTCCAGCATCTGGACCTACAACAACGACGAGGTCGGCGTGTATCCTGATGCAGCTACCTATACCTACACGAAGGCGATTTCCGAGGAGGACCTGTATGACACTCTGGGCAACGCCATCATGCAGGGCAACAACAACTACAATCAGCTTCCCTACGCCTGGGACATCTACTACAACGGCGAGGCGCTGGACGAGAATACTACTCCCAAGTTTAAGCTCCCCGAGCGGAATGTAGATGACGATTATCTGGAAACTGCCACCGGCACTCTGACCGAAGTGTTTGTGGACGACGAGAACCGTCACATCACCCTGACCATGATCGACACCTTCCTGGCTGAGGTGGTCCGCGTGAGCGACGACGATAACGTCTCCATCAACTACTTGGGCGACAACATGGCCAACACTTCTGGCCGTCAGAGCAGCATCACCCTGGCGGGTACCACCCTGACCGAGGGCGACAAAGTTCTGGTGACTCTGTATCAGGACAACAACCAGTTCTCCATCGGCTCCATTGAGCTGGCTGAGACTGTGACCGGCACCGTCACCGCGGTGAAATCCGTGTACGACCAGAATGTCTATGTAGGCAAGTATGCCACTATGGATGGCAACAACTACAACTATGTGGGCAATACCTTTGCGGAGGATCTGGCCGACACTGAGCTGAACGACCCCACTCTGAACGCGGAGAACACCCTGTACCTGGACAACTACGGCAACATGATCGCCTTTGAGGCCACTGAGCGCGCCGTGGATTACCTGTATGTGGAGGACTCCCACGAATGGCTGGGCGGCGTTCAGGCCCTGGTCACCTTCGGCGACGACGGCCGCGAGGAGACTATCACTGTGACCAAGCTGGACAGCAACGACGATCCCAGTACTCTTGCGAACGGCGTCTATGCCTATGTCCGTCAGGGCGGCAACTATGAGCTGACCTCCCTGGATAAGGTCAACGACGGCGACATCGACAACGACGGTACTCCTGAAGGCACCGACGACAACGTGTGGGTGGAGCTGCCTGTGAACGGCGATTATGATTACGGCACCAGCGTGGATGACCCCTCCACCAGCGGCACAACAGAGAATGAGGTCGGCACCGCTGACGGCACCCACAGCGGCCAGACGGTCTCCTACACCATCAAAAACGGCTACAACGCCATCGAGGCTACTTACAGCGTCAGCCCGAGCGAGAACGTGGTCTCCCTGAACAACTCCACTATCTTTGTGGATGTTGAGGGCAACGTGGTGTACACCGGCTACAGCAATGTGCCCACTATGACCGACATCACTTTCTATGTGGTGTATAACAAGCAGTTGAACGCCGACGTGGTGTTCATCACCGACGGCGCTGACAACAGCACCTCCGACAGCTTCTTCTTCATCCTGGATGGCACTCCTGTGGCTCAGAAGCGCGACACCGACGGCACAATGCTGTACACCTACAGCGCTATGGTGAACGACCAGCGCACCGAGATCGTGATGAAGGGCAAGAACACTGACAGCAGCGGCGCTCTGCTTGCGAAGTATGCCCTGTACAAGATCGATACCATCACTCCCGACGACGAGATCACCGAGGCCACCTGCCTGATGACCGCCGACGCGGACGGTATCCCCAACGCAGGCAGCAACGAGTTCGGCCTGGTGTACAGCGCCAACAGCAACGTTGCCACCGCCCGTACCTCCAACACCATCCGTGTGCTCAACGACTCCAACATCGCTGACTGCACCAACAACACCGTAACCGGCTATGCGGGCCAGCTGATCTACCGCTACAACGAGGACACCGTGTTTGTGGAGATCCGCATGGACGAGAACGGCGACGTGGAGGCCGTGTCCGCCGCCAACAACGCCAGCGTGATCAACACCACCGACGACGACCGTCCCGGCAACAACAACGTGTTTGTCCTGGCCGTTGATGACGACAGCTCCCGGACCCCGATGGCTACTCTGGTTTACGTGGTCACTCCCGATGACTCTCAGTTTGCTGAGTACACTGTCACCTATCCCACCGATGTTGCCAACACCACCACCTACACTGTGAAGGCTGAGAACAGCGTGATCACCAGCCTGGGCAGCTATGACATCGTGAACGGCAGCCTGGTGGAGGTCACTGTTGTGCCCACCGCTGGCTACGAGGCCACTGTGATGTACGGCACCACCGAGATCACTGACCCCGATGGCAACAACGTCTATGAGATTTACGTAGACGGCAACAAGGCCATCAACGTAACCACCGATCGGATCAACGAGGCTGACGATGTGGTCGTTCAGATCAATGAGTCCACCAAGACCGTCTCTGTTCTGTGGACCGGCGCTTCTGCCCCCACCGACATGAACGCGATTGCGAACAAGATCGTTGATGAGCTGTTTGCTCTGGGTTACACTCCAACTCAGGACTCCGGTAAGACTCTGGTTAATGTGGTCACCGGTACCTATACCTTCAATGTCCGCGATGGTTATATCGAAGTCGCCTTCACTTGGAACAGCGGCAGTGACCTTGACCAGGGCTTCGCTGGCCGTGTGAATGGGAAGACAATGACGGTTGAAACCGGTACCGACCTGGCCACTTTGGCTGGTAGTGTGACCGGTACCTACTACAAGCTGAACAGCACTACTGGTGTTACTGGTGGTACTAACCTTGTGATTGGTTCCGACACTTACGCTCAGAGCACCGCTACTATCAATGCCGCCGGTTTTGATGTGGACCTGTCTACTGGTTATGTAAGCGTGACTGGTGCAACCAACACTGATGTTGCTGAGGTTGGCGAGAACTACACGATTCCTGCCGCAGCTGATTTCGCTACTGCGACTGGTACCGGTGTCGAGTACACCATCGGTGGTACCTCTGCTTATGCCGCTTATGGTACTGGTACGATTTCCGGCACCACGATTGATGGCACTCAGAACATCGCTCTGGCCGCTGGTTACATTGCCGTAACTGTCAACGCTGGTGCTACCATGAATGGGTGGACTGTGGATACCTACGACACCTATGTACAGGTTGCTGCTGGTCAGTCCGTTGAAGTGAATCTGACTCAGGCTGGTCAGTCCGTGACGACCTTGACTGTCTCCGCGACTGCTACTTGTGCCGGTGCTACTTCCCCGACTGCTAACTACACTTCCGGTGTAAGCTACTCCGATCCGACCATGACCTTTGATTTGGATTTGAGCGATTTGACCGGCGCCACTGGTGATCTTACGATTACCCTGGATAGCGTGACTGTTGCTTGATTTTAAGTCAAGAATGTCTGTAAGACAATCCCCCGGGCCGCAAGGCCCGGGGGCCTTTTTCTGCTTATCCGCGGTCCAGCAGGGCGTAGACCCGGTAAAGCTTGTTGCGCACCTCCATCTGCCCCAGAATCTCGTTGGCAAACCAGGAGATGGAATTGCTGCCCCAGGTGATTCCCACTTGGTAATTGCTCAGCGTACTCTGAGAAATGGGAATATCCCGGTACATCCACAGCCAGCGCAGGGTATCCGCCTCCACGATCAGGACTAGGACGGGCTTGGCGGGAAAGGTTAGGGAAGATAGGTTTCCACTGCCGCACTTGTCATGACCGGTGTAGCTGGTGGTGTAAATCTCACAGTTTCCCAGCTTAGCCATTTGCGCCGCGTGGCTGGAGATGGTGGAAGACATCTGATTTACGGTTTGCTCCAGGCTGTCCAAAGACGTCTGGTCGGCCTTGGCGGCCAGGGCGGCGTCAATTTTGGCGTTGTCGGCGTTGAAGTCGGTGCGCTGGACCTGGTCGGTGGGCTCCCACTGACAGAGATTGTAGTTGGTGGTGTAATTGCTTGCCATAAATAAAATTCCTCCTTGTTTGGGTTGGGGACCAGGCTTCCCCCTTCCAGGGGGCCGACTCCCCTTGTCAAGGGGAGATGTCGCGAAGCGACAGAGGGGA
>CALVKV010000168.1 GCA_944333305.1 uncultured Bacilli bacterium | reverse complement strand
AGCGGTGATCTTGCCCGCCCTATAGATTTGTCTGCTATCATCATAAATGCTTTGAATCTGTGTTTTCAACTCCGCCCGCCGCTTAGCCGCAAGTGCGTCGCCTTTCTTATTTCGGAAAATGTGGTTGCAGAAAGTGCCGTGTGAGATCTCTAGGGCGTCACACAGGGTATGCACGCTGAACTGCCCGTAAAGCGGCTCCATGGCCTTGAACTTTTCCTGCAAAGGCGAGGAAACCGTGCAACTGACTGTTTTTAAAACCTGAATCATGTCCGCCAATTTGTCAATTCTTCTTTTCAAGTATTGGAACTCCTTCGGAGTAACTACTGTGCCTGCAGTTTGGTTGTATTCTTGTATTCAGCGATAGAAGGTGCTACGGGGAATTTTGCTCTCATTGCAAATTTCAATTACCGGTTCTCCGTCCTGGTAGTGTTTGACAAAGGCCATCTTCTCTTCTTTGGTGAATTTCATCGGGGTACCCTCCTCGTTTGTTTTATGGGGATATGGTAACACGAGGAGCGTAGTGATTTGAAATCACACGCCATTTACTAAAAAGCGGGCACAGAGAGACACTGACAGTTTGGGCGCTACCGGTGTCTCTCCGCGTCTACTTTTCTCGTTGAGAAATGGGGAAATTTGCTATATAATCAAATTATTCAATTCAGGTTATATGAAACTACCTTTGTTCTGGTTGCTTATTGAGTGGGAGGAACGAATGACTTACAGCAAAGTAATAGGATCAGCTTTAAAGTATTTTCCGTTCTTAGGGATACTGGCGCTAAATATTTATTCGCTATACCACGGGGTAACAACAATTACAGATGAAACGTACCGCAATATACGCATTTGGACAAACGCATTGCTGATTTGTGCCATTGTTGGTGAGATGGGAAGTTTGTTGGTCATAGACCGATTTAATCTGTTCTTCTCAGGGAAGACGCCAAATTTTGTCCAAGATATTTTGGAAGACAGCAGCCAGGATATCTCTGTTACATATAATGGAATGATTGTAAGTTCACTATTTATTCCTTTGATCATTATCCTGTATATTATTTATATTACTACTGGAATACACCTATTTTCAACTGTGGCAATCATTCTTGCTGTACTCTGGTCGATCAGCACAGTTGTCTACTTTTTGGCTGGATACCTTAAAGTAAAACATACCTTCCAAGAATCTATTTTTTCTAAGTTGTCAAATCCTGTGTTTGTTCCCGCAATTATTTGTATGATTCAGATTTTGATTACTCAAGAGAATTGGGTAGGGTATGTCTACCGCAGTATTTGCAATCCAGAAAGCGATATTTTTCTAACGTTGGCGTTAATTATAGTACTATGCTATTCCCTCGCAGTTTCTTTTTGCCATTTCTCGAATATCTATTGTTTGATTGGCTTTTGGTTTATCAAGCGAGATACCGTTAAAATTCAGAGGAAAATTAATCTACTACAAAAGAAAGAAGAAAATCAAGAGATACTTTTACGTCAAGTAACACAAGATATCAATGATGAGGCAGAGCAGACCGGGGTCATCAGGAAAATAGGTCTGGTCTTTCGCTTTTTTTTAATCCACATCAAAACATATGCCTATGGAAGACTGTACGCCGTATTATACCTGTTATCATTATGCAATTTCCAAATCACAAGGCTGTTCAATAACCTTTTGGAACCAGGTCGAATCAGAATTAATGGTATTCGCTTCTGTCTAATTGCAGCCGTCCTGGAACTATTATCGTTAGACTTCATTCTATTCATTTATTTGAAGAGCGATTCCCCCACCTTGAAATTTTTTGAATTGGTCTCTACCGTTATTATCATTCCTATTTTGCTATCTTGGCTTACGGAGTTGAAATCCAAGGCGGAGAAAAAACACAGGTAATGTAATACCCAAGAAGGATAAGTTGATAACGGAGCATCTAAATTATGCTTGACAGAAAACGGGTATCTTTTTGTTAATCATTCCAAAAAACTACATAGAACCTAATGCTTTTGACGGTTTCAATAACTTTTTTGACAATTTTTATCTGGCATTTTATATAAATAGAGTCTCTAATGTGGTCAAATTACTTTTGCCGATTTGTTTTGGACTTTCGCTGTAAATAGATTTCCTTGTCCATCGCCGCCATGATTTATTCTGGAAATCGACAAAGGCAAACTGCACAATTGTCGAAATACGGCGTCAGAACCAACCATTTGCGGCAGCAGTCTTATCTTTGAATCTTGCATCGCAAAATCTGATAGGCTTGTCTGCGTTTCCCGGCCTTGTCCCTATTTGCTGGGCCGTGTATAATGATAGTTGGAAAACAAGAACGAGTAAGGAGCGGCACCATGCGAATCCTCATGCTGGGCAACAGCTTTACATTTGCCAACCATATGCCTCAGATGCTTGCTGGCCTGACCGGGGCGGAGGTGATCCACCACACCCGGGGCGGGGCGCGGCTGTCGGAGCAGCTGAACCCCAACACCAGGCTGGGCAGTCAGACTCAGGCAGCGCTCCAAAGCGGGAAGTGGGACTATGTGGTGCTCCAGGAGATGAGCCACGGCCCCATCACCGCCCCCAGGAGCTTCTTCTCCAGCGTGGAGCGGCTCTGCCGGCAGATCCGGGCAAATGGGGCGGTCCCGATTTTGTTCGCTACATGGGCCTATCAGAAGGGCGGCGCCAAGCTGGCGGCCAAGGGCTGGGACTACGATGAGATGGCACAGAAGCTGTCCGGGGCCTATCACAGGGCGGCACGGGAAAATAGTGCTCTGATCGCCGATGTGGGCCAACGATTTTATGAGTTGGCGGAAACCAAGGACCTCTACGCCCCTGACGGCGTCCACCCCAGTGAGCTGGGTTCCCGCGTGGCGGCGGAGATTTTGGCGGATGTGATCCAGCGGCACGAGGAGGGACGGAAATGACAGTTGAAACAAACCCCCGCCGCAAAAAGTGGAAGATCGCCGCCGGCATTTTGCTGGCAGTCCTGATCCTGGCGGTGTGCGGATTTTTCTGGTATGTGTCTGACTACTACCGGGCGGACGAGACCGCCCTGGAGGTTCTCTCCGCCGGGGACCATCTGGAGGTCCGGGATAACTGGACCATCCTCTCGCCCTCCTATCCCACCGATACCGCTATCATCTTCTATCCCGGCGCCAAGGTGGAGGGGGCCGCCTACCTGCCCCTGCTGGACCAGTTGCGGCAGACCGGCATCACCTGCGTTTTGGTAGAGATGCCTTTCCACCTGGCCATCTTTGATGTGAGCGCCGCGGAGGAGGTGATGGCCCAGTTCCCGGACATCGAACATTGGTACATAGCCGGACATTCCATGGGCGGGGCCATGGCCTCTCAATTCGCGTCCGATCATCCGGACGAGGTGGACGGCCTGGTCCTGCTGGGGGCCTATCTCTATGGCGACTATCCGGCGGAAAAGACCCTGACCGTCTACGGCTCCTTAAATCAGAGTGTGGAGGACAAAATCGATTACACGGAGAATGTGGTGGAGATCCAGGGCGGTAACCACGCCCAGTTCGGCAATTACGGTCCCCAGAAAGGGGACCTGCCCGCCACGATCTCCGCCGAGGAGCAGCAGGCCCAGACGGTGGAGGCCATCTCGGACTTTATCGCACGACAGCAGGAATGAAAGAACTGCTTTTATAAACGGAGTGATGTCATGGCGGGATCAACACCTAACCCCGGCGGCCCTTGCGATTCCTGTACTTTTCAAGCCAAAACGGTTCAATTTACGCCGCATTTACACCAGAAAATAGACTATACGGAGCCCTGAGAGAAAAGCCCCAGGTCGGGCCGGTTCGCCGGTCTGACCTGGGGCTTGCTTTGCTTGTTATAGTATGGCTATTGAGGTATTGATCAAGTGAAGCACCAAAAGTATGATAGGACGTTCATAAATTTTCTTGACGAAGCTGTGCTTTATAACTATAATTTATACATCAGTTAATTTAACGGGTGTATATATGTATTTTTCTGTGTGCCTCATTACAAAACAGGTGGAGGACCGATTTTCCACCAGTTACCGCCATTTCAAAGAATTCCAGGAGTCCCCGGACTATCGCCCCTACTGGGACAAGTGTATGGAGACCGTGCGGGACAGAGAACTGCTCTCTCACATTATCTTCTGCAATGATCTGCTGCGGATTCCGCCGGTCAAGACGTTTCTGCTGTATTATGAACAGGACTTTATCCGTATCACAGGTCGGGAAGACGCAGCTCTGGAGCCATTTGTGAAGAAAGCCATTGGCGCTTTCTGGGGAATGGTGTTTAAGTTCGTCCTAGGCTACCGGGAGCAGGAAAGCGTGTCCATTTCTTTGAATCAACGGTTTTTTGTGCGGACAGCCACCTGTTTTCAAAATCCGGCTCA
>CALVKV010000167.1 GCA_944333305.1 uncultured Bacilli bacterium | reverse complement strand
AGATTATACATTATGGTGAAATATTCGCTAATAAAATAAAGCTATTTTTTAGTGAAATATTCAAAAAATATTGACATTAAAGTATGTATAATAATTAAAAAAATAGGTAATATCATTTTACTATGAAAGATTATTAGCAAGTAAAGACAAAGATTCTGTAAACATGAAATGAGATTACCAGATAAAATTGAACTCAAAAATATTATATAATATAAAAAGAAAAAGCTTTGCAATAGGGGGAAAAGCAATGTTCAACATAGAAGAACAATTAAAATTACTGCCTGACAAGCCAGGAGTATATATTATGCATGATGCAGAAGACAAAATAATATATGTAGGAAAAGCAATAAATTTAAAAAGAAGAGTAAAATCATATTTCAAAAAAACAGACAAAACAGAAAGAATAAAAAAAATGGTATCATTAATAGACCACTTTGAATATATTGTTGTTGATAATGAAGCAGAAGCATTAATATTAGAATGTAATTTAATAAAAAAGAACAGACCAAGATTTAATGTGTTATTAAAAGATGATAAAACATATCCATATATAAAAGTAGATGTAAAATCAGATTATCCAAATGTTATAATAACAAGAAAAATAATAAATGACGGGTCAAAATATTTTGGACCATATGCAAATCCTGGTTCTGCAAAAGAATTATTAGATTTTATAAAACAAAAATACAAAATACGTCAATGCAGAAAATTCAGGTCAGAAACAAGAGCTTGTTTAAATTATTATATAAATAGATGTTCTGGACCTTGTATGGGATATATTTCTAAAGAAGATTATAGAAAGCAAATTGACGAAATAATAGATATTTTAGATGGTAAAATAGATAAGGTATTAAAAGACTTAGAAAAGCAAATGATAGAAGAAGCGGGAAAAATGGAGTTTGAAAATGCAGCATATATAAGAGATAGAATGTTAGCAATACAAAGAGTAAATGAAAAGCAGAAAGTTTCTAATATTACAGAAAATAATATAGATGTAATTGGTATAGCAAAATCGGAAATAGAAGTTTGTGTAGAAATCTTTTTCGTTAGAGGAAGTAAAATGGTTGGAAGAGAACACTACTTTTTCCCAGATTTAAAAGAAATGGAAGATAAAGAAATTTTATCTGGTTTTATAAAACAATATTATATAGATAGTACAAATTTACCGAATAAAATAATGATTAGAGAAGAAATAGAAGACAAAAATGCAATAGAAGAATGGCTTAGTAAAGAAGCAGGGAGAAAAGTTGAAATTAAATCTCCAAAAAAGGGTGAAAAATTACGTTTTGTAGAAATGGCAGATAACAACGCAAAAATAACGCTTGAAAACAAAGAAAGAGATAGAAGCGAAATTTTATTAGAAATAAAAAAAGTTTTAGGATTAGATAGATTACCTCGAAAAATAGAAACTTTTGATATTTCAAACATTTCTGGAGAATATATGGTAGCAGGAATGTGTGTAATGGTAGATGGAACAATAAAAAAGAACTTATCAAGAAGATTTAAAATAAAAACAGTATTAACGCAAGATGACCCTAAATGTATGCAAGAAGTAGTAACAAGAAGATTAAAACATTCAATTGAAAATGAGAATTCATCAGGATTTGGAAAATTACCAGATGCAATTTTTGCAGATGGAGGAATTACTCAAATACGAGCAATAAAGCAAGCAATAAAAGATTTACAATTAGATATACCAGTATTTGGTATGGTAAAAAATGATAAACATCAAACAAGAGCATTAATAAATGAAAATAGAGAAGAATTTGAAATATCTGAAAATTTATTTAAATTAATAACAAAATTCCAAGATGAAGTTCATGATACTGCAATTTCTTATCACAGAAAATTAAGAGATAAAGATATTACCAAATCAGCTCTAGACGAAATAAAAGGAATAGGAGAAACAAAGAAAAAAGATTTGCTAAAGCAATTTGGAAGTATAGAAAAAATTAAGAATGCTAAAATCGAAGAACTTACTGAAATTAGAGGTATAAATGAAAACTTAGCTAAAAGTATAATTCAACAATTAAATAAATAGAAATATAAAATTAGTTAATTTTACAAAGAGAAAACATTTTAGAAAAATTGATTTATGATAATATATAGAATAAAAAACTAAATCAATTTTAAATTTATGAATAATCAAAAAATGTAATATATTGCGATGAAAAAAGAAAGTAATTTATGAATAGTTTTTAAATTTAAACATATACATATTAAGGACAAGAAATTTAATAGTGTAGACAAGCTACACTAAAGGGAGGTTTGTATATGAAATTTATAAAAAAGCATAAAATGCTTTCTTTTGCAATTGCAAGTTTTTTTATTTTATCAGGAGTTAATTTTTTTATGATTTTTGAATTAATAAAATTAAGTATAAGGTAGAAAAAATAATTACCATATATTACTAATTAGAATATAAGATAAAAAAGGTAAAATCAAATTTACTACTTTTTCTGCATAGATACAGTTTACTAGTTGACATGTAACAGTAATTGTGATATAAAAAAAATGCATAATGCAAAAGGCATTATGTACAGATTACCTTACACAAGTAAATACTTAAGAGGAGAAATGTTTATGTATCATGATTTTGATGATGATAATGATCTTGATTATAGGATCATTAGGCGGAGACAATATGAAAGTACAAAGAGATACTATGAAGAAAGGGGTTATAACGTTTCTGAATATGGCGAGGTTTCCAGCAAAAGCATGCCTTGGCTTCAGAGTGGCTTCATTGACGAAGATGGAGAATACCATAGTTATATGTAACGCTTAACAATTCTAATCTAAATCAAGTAAAAAAACAAGAGCCTCTAGCTTAGCTAGAGGCTCCTTACTTAAGAATAAAAACATAATAAAGAATAATCACTTTTATAATTTAAAACATATAATAGGATATGGAGGAAAATAAAATTATGAAAGGATTATGTTTGGCAGGAGGAGGAGTAAAAGCAGCAGCTCATATAGGAGCATTAAAAGCATTTGAAGAAGAAAATATAAAATTTGATTGTGTATCAGGAGCATCATCTGGAAGTATAGTAGCAACAATGTATGCATTAGGATACACAAGTGATGAAATGTGGAATATGTTTCAAAGATACTGTAAAAAAATAAAATATGCAGAATGGAAACAGATATTAAAATTAATTTTAGGATTAATATTAAAAAGAGAAATTATTATAGATGGTTTAAACACAGGCAAAGTAATTGAAAGAATTATAGAAAACATCTGCAAGGAAAGTAAGATAACTAATATAAATCAAATAAAAATGCCTTTATTAATTCCAATGGTAGATGTACAAAAAGGAACAGTGTATATGGCATCATCATTACAGACAAGAGGAAATTTGCTAGACAATACAAAAATTATAACAGATATTCCAATAAGTACAGCAGTAAGAGCAAGTTGCAGTTTTCCTGTTGTATTTTCTCCATGCAAATTTAACGAAATACAATTAGTAGATGGGGGAATCCGTGAAAATTTACCCTGGAAATCATTAAGAAATATAGGAGCAGATAAAATATATGGAATAGCATTTGATACAATTTACAATGAAAAACAATGTTGTCAAAATTTAATAGATGTAGCAACAAGGTCAATGGAATTACAAGGAAGAGAACTATCTTCATATGAAAGACAAGGAATTGATAACTTAATCTTAATAAATTTAAACAAAATTTCTTTATTAGATAATAGTAAAATAAATCTTTTATATGAGAAAGGATATAAACAGACAAAGAAACAGCTTAAAGAACTTGAAAAAACAGGAAAAATATAGTATAATTCTTATGGTTAATAGCATTGCTATATAATAGTGAATATTATTTTTGATAAATAAAAAATTAATTATAAAAATTATTAAATAAATTATGAATATAAGAATTGGAATGAAAAAGTCTGAAAGATATTCTTTTCCAATTCAATTTATGCCATAGGAAGGAATGAGATTAATAATGAACATAGCAAATGAATGGAAAGATTATAAAATACTAGACATGGCAGATGGGCAGAAATTAGAAAAATGGGGAAATATAATTTTATCAAGACCAGACCCACAAATAATCTGGAAAGAAAAAAGCTTTCCAAACCAATGGAAAGAAGCAAATGCAACATACCATAGAAGTAAAACAGGGGGAGGCTCTTGGGAATATCATAAAAAATTACCAGAACAATGGCAAATAAAATATAAAGATTTAACTTTTAATATAAAACCAATGAACTTTAAACATACAGGATTATTTCCAGAACAAGCTGTTAACTGGGACTGGATGATTTCTAAAATAAAAAATTCAAATAGAGAAATAAAAGTATTAAATTTATTTGCATATACAGGAGGAGCAACAGTTGCATGTGCTTCAGCTGGAGCCTCTGTGTGTCATGTTGACAGTTCAAAAGGTATGGTAACTTGGGCAAAAGAAAATATAACTTCATCAGGTTTAGCGGATAAACCAGTTAGATATATTATTGATGATGTTGTAAAATTTGTTAATAGAGAAATAAGAAGAGAAAATAAATATGATGCAATTATAATGGATCCTCCATCATATGGAAGAGGTGCAAATGGAGAAGTTTGGCAATTTGAAAACAATATATATGATTTAGTAGATTTATGTACAAAAGTACTTTCTGACAATCCACTATTTTTCTTAATCAATTCATATACAACAGGAATTTCTAGTAAAGTACTAGAAAATATTTTAAACTTAACAATAAGTAAAAAATTTAAAGGAAAAACAAGTTCAGGAGAAATTGGATTACCTATGGAAAACTCTAAATTAGTATTACCTTGTGGAATATATGGTAGATGGGAAAGTTAATATTTAAAATTGCAACTATTTTTAACTAGACTTATGCATTAGGAGGGAATGAAATTAAACATGCAAAATTTAAGAGTAATATTTGAAGATAATCAAATAATTGTAGTAGAAAAGCAACCTAATATTCCATCACAAGCAGATAAAACAGAAGATATTGATATGTTAACAATAGTTAAACAATACATTAAAGAAAAATACAACAAACCAGGTAATGTATACTTAGGACTAGTACATAGATTAGATAGACCTGTTGGAGGTGTTATGATATTTGCCAAAACATCAAAATCTGCTGCAAGGCTTAGTGACCAAGTAAGAGAAAAAATCTTTAAAAAGAAATATTTAGCAGTTGTTGATGGAAAATTTGATAATAACAAAGGAACTTTGGAAGATTATTTATATAAAGATGAAAGAAATAATATCAGCAAAGTAGTTTCAAAAGAAAAGAAAAATGCAAAATTAGCAAAACTAGATTACGAAGTTTTAGCTTATAATGAAGTAAAAAACTTATCTTTAGTAAAAATAAATTTACATACGGGAAGACATCATCAAATAAGAGTTCAATTGTCACATGCAGGACATAGTATTTTTGGAGACCAAAAATACGGAACAAGAGGACAAGGAAAACAAATTGCATTATGGGCATATGAACTTACAATTGAGCATCCAATTACCAAACAAGAAATGACTTTTAAAAGTATACCAGAAAGTAATGGAACTTGGTGTATTTTAAAAAATGTAGTTACAGTTAAATAAGAAATTTATTGCATAATTTCTTACTAAATGTTAGCGAAAAAATATATACATTGATTTTTTTTTATTTTTAAAATATAATAAGCTATGAAAATATAGAGAAAATCAAAAATTATTATTTATAAGAAATAATTTATTAAGTACAAGGAGAAATGAAAAATGAAAGCAATAGAAATTAGAAAAAAATATTTAAACTTTTTTAAAAATCACGGACATGCAGTTATTCCATCAGCACCATTAATACCAGAAAATGACTCATCTGTACTATTTACAACTGCAGGAATGCAACCACTAGTACCATATTTATTAGGAGAGCCACACCCACAAGGAAAAAGACTTACAGATTATCAAAAATGTGTAAGAACAAATGATATTGAAGAGGTTGGAGATAACAGGCATTTGACATATTTTGAAATGCTAGGAAACTGGTCATTAGGAGACTATTTTAAAGAAGAATCTATCCAAATGAGTTATGATTTTTTAACACAAGAATTACAAATTCCAGCAGAAAAAATATCTGTAACATGTTTTGCAGGAGACGAAGACTGTGCAAGAGATGAAGTAACAGCAGAATGTTGGAAAAAAGCAGGAATTCCAGAAGAAAGAATATATTATTTTGGAAAAGATGACAACTGGTGGATTGCAGGAGAAACAGGACCATGTGGACCAGATACAGAAATGTTTTATGACACAGGAAAACCAAATTGTTCACCAAATTGTAATCCATCATGTGGATGTGGAAAATATGTTGAAATTTGGAACAATGTATTTATGGAATTTTATAAAGATGAGAATGGAAAATATACAAAATTAAAACAAAAAAATGTTGATACAGGTTTAGGAATAGAAAGAATGACAATGATACTAGAAGGTAAAGAAACACCATTTGAGACAGAATTATTCTCACATATTATGGACAAATTAGTAGAATTACAAAAAGTGGATAACATCTCAAGTAGAAGAATAATAGCAGAACATTTACGTTCAAGTATGATGATAATTGCTGATGGAGGAAGACCAAGCAACATAGATAGAGGATATATTTTAAGAAGACTAATTCGTAGAATGATAAGACATATGAACAAATTAGAAATATCATTAGATGAATTATCAACACTAATAGAATTAAATGTGGAAAACCTTAAAGAAATGTACCCAGAACTTGAAAATAAAAAAGAAATTATAAAAAATGTCATTTTAGAAGAAAAAGACAAATTTGTAAAAACATTAACAAAAGGTGAAAAAGAATTTGAAAAAGAAATTGCTGAAATAAGAAAACAAGGAAAAGAAGTAGTAGATGGAAAAATTGTATTCAGATTATATGATACTTATGGTTTTCCACCAGAAGTAACAGAAGAATTAGCACAAGAAAATGGAATGAAAATAGATAAAGAAGAATTTAACAAATTATTTAAAGAACATCAAGAAAAATCAAGAGCTGGCTCAGAACAAAAATTTAAAGGTGGACTAGCTTCAACAGGAGAAATGGAAACAAAATATCATACAGCAACACATCTTTTAAATGCAGCATTAAAACAAGTATTAGGTCAACATGTACATCAAAAAGGAAGTAATATTACTGCAGAGAGAATGAGATTTGACTTTTCTCATCCATCAAAAATGACAGATGAAGAAAAACAAAAAACAGAAGACTTAGTCAACAAATGGATAAAAGATGCAATTCCAGTAGAACATATGGAAATGAAAAAAGATGAAGCAATAAAAAGGGGAGCAGAAGCAATGTTCATTGAAAAATATGGAGACATAGTATCTGTATATAAAATAGGAGATTTTTCTTTAGAATTATGTGGAGGACCTCATGTTCATAATACATCAGAATTAGGACATTTCAAAATTAAGAAAGAAGAATCAAGCTCTTCTGGTGTAAGAAGAATAAAAGCAATTTTAGAAGAATAATTTTTACAAATAAAAGTATTTATATAATAAAAATATTTAATAAAACATTAAAAAATTTATTTATAAGATATTTAACAAATAAAAATGTTAGATATAGAGTATATTATAATAGACTTTTAGGCTTATTTATAAAAATTTGAAAAACACAGAAGAAATTAAGGAGGATAATATTTATGGATGAAAATTGTACATTTTGCAAAATTATAAAAGGAGAAATACCATCAAGCAAAGTTTATGAAGATGAAGAAATATTAGCTTTTAATGACATAAACCCAGCAACACCAATTCACATTTTAGTAATTCCAAAAAAACATATAAAATCTTTAGCAGAAATGCAAGATGGAGAAGAAAAAATTATTTCTAAAATATATAAAGTAATAAATGAAATTGCAGAAAAACAAGGATTTAAAGAAAAAGGTTATAGAGTTATAGTAAATTGTGGTAAAGATGCAGGTCAAGAAGTAGGACATTTACATTTCCATGTTCTAGCAGGAACAAAAATGGGTGATAAAATCGTATAAATGGATAATTACAAATGGAAATTCTAGTTTTAAATTCAAGACCAAATGCTAGTTTTAAAGGAAAATCGTATAAATTTACAGAAAAAGGTAGATTTTTCTTGAAAAGTGTGCTATAATAGATATATAAATGTGAATATTGAATTTATTAAAGGAAGGGATGGTAATATGAATAGTAAATATAGTACTTTTTTAACAATTCTTTTAGTAGTTATAATTGTTGCAATAGTTGGGGTTATTGGATTTCTAGGATTTAGATATATATCAAGTATTAATAGCAAAAAAGAGGCAGAAAACTTTGTAGATACATTCCAAAAACCAAACGAAACAGAGCCAACAGAAGAACAACCAGTAATAGAAGGAGATTTAGATGTAGATGTTACTGAACCAGAAAATACAGGAGATACAACAGATAATAATGAAACAGCACCTGCACAAGAACAAAGATTTAATGGATATTTAGTTGCAGGAACAATAGAAATACCAGCCACAGGTTTAAGTTGCCCTGTACTAGCAGAAGAAGAATATAGTAAATCTGCTCTAGAAACTTCTGTTGTAATATTACATGGTGTAGGATTAAACCAACCTGGAAATACTACAATTGCAGGACATAACTACAGAAATGGTAACTTTTTCTCAAATAACAAAAAATTGAATATAGGAGATAAAATTTACATAACAGATTTAACAGGAAAAAGATTATCATATACTATTTATAATAAATATGAAACTTCTGATACAGATGCAGAATATATGACAAGAGATACACAAGGTGCAACAGAAATTTCATTAACAACATGTACAGATGATAGTAAAGCTCGTTTAATCATCTGGGCAAAAGCAGATATTTAAAGGTTGCAAAGAAGAGAATAAGTAAATAAATAAACAATAAGAAACGTCTTAAAATAGGCGTTTCTTATTGCTTGCTTTATATAATAGGAAAGTATAACTTTCTTATTATATAAAATGCTACAATCGCTAGCCATTTGAGATTTTCTCCTTACTGTCGAAAACTCAAATCGGGCGAGAACAAAATAAAATTTTCTATTATTTAATTTTAAATTCAAACTTAATTTGAGGTAGTCCATTGTTTGCAAAATCTTCGTCTATTTTAACAAGTTTGCCACCCATTTTTTCATAAAACTTTTGAGCATTTAAATTATATTTATGACAAGAAATAAAAAATTTATCAACATTAGTAGTTTTTATATTATTATAAGCAAAATCAAATAACTTTTTACCAAGACCAATTCCTTGATAATCTTTTCTAATATAAAATAATCCAATTTCTTGTTTATAATCTTCAAAAGGTCTATAAGGTTTGCCAAATTCAATATAAGCTATAATTACATTATTATCAGTAACAACAAATAATTGTTGGTTAGGATTATCAATATAAGATTTAAATTTTTCTGTATTATTTATATAGTTATAATTATCAATTTTCTCATCGGGATAAACTCCTCTATATGTAGTTTCCCATATTTCTCTTTTTAAATAAGATAATTCAGTACAGTCTGTATATTTTGCTAATCTGATTTTTAAATTATCTACAAAATCTGAATTTATAGATTTTATAAGATTATGAATTTCTTGGACTTTTTCTTTATCATAGCAAGTAGGACAAATTCCCAAATCTGTTAAAATTGCGGGAGAAATATTGCCATTATTTTCAAAAATGTCTTTTATAGGACTTTTTATTTTATTCCACAATTCTTTTAAATTATCATAAGTAAGGATATTTTCAACATCATCTGGACTAATCCACTTTAAATTTTCTTGATCTTTTATATCTATATTTTTTGAAGTAGGACCATCATCAATTGCAATATACATATAATTTTCTACATTTTCTCCTGATGGAGTTGTATATGTATTTATGCAAATTTCTTTGTTAATTAACAAATGATTAGCTCGTAATGTTTCTTCTTCTGTTTCTCTAACAGCACATTCTTCAAGAGTTTCACCTTTTTCTAAATGTCCCTTTGGAAAAGTATAATCATTTTCTGAATCTCTATAAACTAATCCTATTTTCTTTGTTTCTAAATTTAATAAAATAGTTCCAGCTTTTTTTACAACCATAAAATACCACCTTTCATACAAATTAACTTAATTCGTATATAGCTAATTGCAAAATAATTATATAAAAATTAATGTCAAATATAATAAAAGCAAATAACAAAAGTACAAATATGTATAATCAAATATACTTAAAAACACTTTCAGGATATAATATTTTGTTTTTATTTTTAAACATATCCATAAAAACTCCTTTTTTTCTTACTATGTTTAAAAGCACATATAGTAATGAAAGTATTAAATATTTTTAACATATTGCTTCCTTTTTTATTTTGAAAAAATATTTTAGAACATTGAATAAAAATGCTTATCTTTAAAAGCCACTATTGATTATACAAAGTTTGTATACAAATTGTCAATAAAATTATATACTTTTTTTAGTTAAGATGCTATAATTAAATCTGTTTATAAAATATTAAAATAATGGAGAAATAAATATGATAAAAAGATATATTCAAAATGAAATTAATGAATTAGCAGAAATATTAAAAAATGATGGTGTTATTAGTGTACCTACAGACACAGTTTATGGAATATGTGCAAGAATAAATTCATTAAAAGCACATGATAAATTAATATCAATCAAACATCGTCCAATTACAAAATTATTACCAATTATGTGTGCAGATGAGGAACAAATAAAAAATATTGCACTAGTAGATAAAAAAGCAGAAAAATTAATTCAAGCATTTATGCCAGGACCAATCACATTAATTTTAAAGAAAAAAGCAGAAGTGCCAGCATATGTAAATAATGGAAAAGATACTATTGCAGTGAGAATGGCAACTTCAAAAGCATTAGAAAAATTAATCAGAGAAGTTGAAAGCCCAATTTTTATGAGTAGTGCAAACAAAAGTGGAGAACCACCTTGTACTAACTTAGATGAAATAGAAAAATCGTGTCCAAATTTAGACGGAATAATGGAAGGAAAAATTATATTTGGAAAAGCTAGTACAATAGTAGATTGCACACAAGAACAAATAAAAATAGTACGACCGGGTCCAATCACAATCGAACAAATTGAAAAAGTAGTAAACAATTAAAATACTATAAATGCTAATATGTAAAAAGAAAATAGCTAGAAGACACATTTGGTTCTTCTAGCTATTTTCAAACTTTAACCTCCTTTATTTGATTTCGGAGTCAGATGCAATTTCGGCAAGCAGAATCGCATCCTCACGAGTTTCTGCCCCGCCAATGAAGCCAGCGGGGTGGCAGAATGTTGCAGTAGTAACACCAGTTGCTTCCTGCAATTCCTTGCCACTCAGACCACGCCATTCCTGAGGAACAGGATGACGCTGGGCAAAACTGCCCAACGATGCAGGCACACACTGCCAGTTGTACCCTCCACGGTTAGAGGGGAAGACAACGAACAGAATGTCATTCGCCTTCTCGTTTTTGGACGAGAAGATGAATTCCTGCCAAGGAGCGAACCTTTCGAGTACCATGACAGGGCCTTCAGTCCTGTCAATGGCTTCTTCGACGATAGCCTGAGCCTTGGCCTTGCTCACGGCATTTGCCAGAGTATTGCCAAGGATGAGAGTTGTGAACTCCACAGCCTTCATAAAGGCTGTGTCAGAGTTCTCCGTGCTATCCCAAGTGGGATTAAATTCGGATATTGCTGCCGACACAGTCTTGGGCTTGCAGACATATTCTGTCTTGGGCATTTTGCCATTATCAATGGCGTCAATGCCCTGGATCAGGTCCCTGTCAATCAAGTACCAAACCAGTTCGGGGTTCGGAGATTCCGAAACCTCGGGAATCATCCGCCCGAAGTCGCGCCAGATAAGACCGGCGGAACTGTACGGCACTCCGTTTTCACGGCAACCATTGCCTCCTTTCTGATGGTGGTCATACTTGCCACCACCAATGTCAAAGACGATGGTATCATCGTCTAAATTCTCCGGGACTTTAAATCCCCGGGAGATAACAAAGTTATCTCCAAAAACCATTCTAAGGATACATGCAGCCAACACATCGTCTGCGTGGTGAATGCCACTGTGGGTGAAACCTTTTGTCATGAGAATATTCCTCCTTGTCAATGTACGTGGGTGGTCAATACTTGACAATTCAACAGAATTGTCTATAATTGTCTAAAACAATTATACTTATATTTTAACACAATTTACATAAAAAAACAAGTTTTGGACTATTATAAATTTTAATGTAAAATATTAGAAAAAGTAATAATAATTAATTAAAAAAATTAAACTTCTTTCATTTGTATTGAAAAATTATTTATTATTTATATATCAATATTTCTCACTAAATTGTAATAAAAAATGACAGAATAAATAGAAAAAATCTTGATAAAATTTATTTTTTTTTATATTATAATAGTATAAATACATTGAGAAGAAGAGAAGAATAAAAAACTTTAAAAACAAAATATGTTACTTAGGAGGAAATATATTAAAAATGAAAACAATTGTATGTGGACCAGCACATTCTGGAAAAAGTGTATTTATAGCAAATTTAATATATAGATTACCATCAGATAGTAGTACAACAATTAGGGCATGTCCAGATGGAGAAGGAACATGGAGTAATAACAAAAACCAACAAGAAGTTTCTAATGTTAGAAAAAAAGGAAAATTTACTAAAGAATTTATAGAAAATTCCTGTAAAGCAATAGATAATCAAACTAGTGATATAGTACTTGTAGATGTTGGTGGAGTAATGACAAAAGAAAATAGAAAAATATTTAGACATTGTGATAATTTTATTGTATTAAGTAGTAATGAAAAATTAAAACAAAAGTGGTTAAGATATGGTCAATATTTAGGGTTAGAATGTATTGGATGTATAGATTCTGCTCTTGAAGGAAAAGAAAAAATATATTCAAGAGAGCCATATTTACAAGGTAAAATTGTTGGATTAGAAAGAGGAGAAAAACTAGAAAATTCAGAACTTTTAAAAACTATTGTTTCTGATATTGTAGAAAGAAGTAAACAAGAAAAAACAAAAAAAACTGAAACACAAAGTTTTAATGGAGTTATTATAGAAAATATGGAACTTGCTACAAAAATAGGAAATGTTACAGAAACATTAACAGAACAAGGAAATGTTATTAAACATACTGAATGGTCCTCAAGTAATATTCCACAAGTTTACAAAATAATAAATAAAAAAATTAATTCTAAAGATGAAGTAAGAATACAAGGCATTAGACCTAATTTTTTAATTACTGCAATATGTAAAGCATGCCAAAAGCAAGGGGTAAAAAAAATAAGTGCATTTGACATACGTTCTAATCAATACATACCAATAAGACAACTACCAAAAAAAAGAGGAATTAAAATAAAAAATGGTCTTTCATATAATGTAATACAAAATAAAGAAAATGTATTTTTAAATATTGATTTATTACAAGATAATTATACTTTAGAAGATTATTCTAAATGTATTTTACCCCAAATTAATGAAAGAAAAAATTTGTATTTATCAGGGAGATTACCAAACTGGTTAATAGCATCAATTACAAACAGTTATAATTCTAGCAGAATTTATACATTTCAACCTGGAAGAGGTTTTTCTTGTGTTTCATCTATTGATGAAAGAGATTTAGGAACAGTTGTAGATGGAATAACTGGAATAGATATAAATAAATTTTATGAAGATCAAAAGAAAGCAAGAGAGTCACATTTACCTATTGTACCTGAAAAACAAGGAATATTATCAAAACTAAAACAATTCTTTTCAAAACCATCTAATAAATATTTGGATGAAAATATTGTTGCAAAAACAATATCTGAACCAAGTAAACATGAAAGTCAAAAACAAAGTTTTAGAAAAGATTTAGAACAAAATATAATAGGACCAAAAGATACACAAAACATAGAAGAAAAAAAAGAAAGAAAAGGACAAGTTAAAAAAGAGAATGGAAGATAAAAAATAAAGTCAATTTTGAAAAAAGGAGGTATTTGTATAATAAAAAACTAATATTATACGAAAATAATCTTATGAATATAGATTTACAATCATATAGAGTTTTTTGTGAAGTTGCAAAATACGGAAATATTTCTAGAGCTGCAGAAAATATGTATATTTCACAATCAGCAGTTACTCAATCAATAAAAAAATTAGAAATTTTACTTGGTGGAAATGTTTTTTATAGAAATAAAAATGGAGTAGAATTAACAGAAGAAGGAAAAAATTTATATGAATATATAAAAAATAGTATAGAAACAATGGAAAATGCAGAAAATATATTTTCAAAATATATAAATTTAGACAAAGGTAAAATAAGAATAGGAGGAGGAAATTCTCTTATAAATTCATTGATTTTTGAACCACTAACAGAATTTATAAAAAAATATCCTAATATAGAAATATCTATAGGAAGTGGTATAACAGATGCTCTTATGCAGAAATTAGCAAATGGGGAATTAGATATAGTAGTACTTAATTTACCTTATACTTCAAATAATTATTTTAATATAGAAATAACAACACTTAAAAAGTCTAATTTTGCTTTTTTTGCAAGTAAAGAATTTATGGAAAATAATAACTTAAAAGATTTCTCTAAAATAAATGAATATAAATTAATTTTGCCAAAAAGACTTTCAAATAAAAGAAAAATGTTAGATAATTATTGTAAAGAACAGAAAATAGAACTAACTTCAAATTACGAAGTTTCTAGCACATCTGTTATGAAAAAATTAGTTTTAAATAATGTGGGAATAGGATTTACTAATATAGAAAATTTAGAAGATATAAAAAATCAAATTACAATAGTAAAGGAAGTTGAATTAAATGGTACATATGAAGGAATTGCTTGCTTGAAGAAAAATATGTGTAATAAAGCTACTATAGAATTAGTAAAAATGATAAAAAAATACCATAACATTATAAAAAAATGAATGAGGGGTAAAAATGATAAAAGTATATGAAAATAAACAATATTTGATAGAAAAATTAATTATTTATTTAAAAAAAGAACTAAATTATGAATATACTAATTATACTATAAAAGATATGAATGATAATACAGCAGATATATTAGTAAAAAAAGATAGTAAAATTTTTAATGAATATATAAAAGGAAAAGAATATATTAATTTTGAAATAGAAGAATTAATAGATAAAAGATGTTTTGATAATGAAGATGAAATTTTAATTATTAATTATAATTTTGAAAAAGGAATTAATTTAGAATATATTCAAAATACATTGAATTATAATTATTTAAGTTATTCAAAAAAAATCAAAGAAAAATTAGAAATATTTATAAATTATATATTTGAAAAAAATGGACATATTTGATATGTCTATTTTTTTGAAACAAGACATAAGTAAAACTTATATTTGTGATAAAATAATTGAATGTCAACTTATATTGCTATTTTATGTAAAATAAGATAAAATATTCTTGTAAACATAAAATAGTAGGAGGAAAAAAGAATGAATCAAGAAGTAGAAGAACTAAAAAAAGTTCAATATGTAGATTTATCAGAACAATATTTGACAGAAGAAATGAAAAAAGACATAGAAAGAGGTGATTATACAAAAAAGAATGCAGAATTTATTAAAGACTTAGAAAATCCAGAAATGCAATTTATATATTTAAATGGAGGTTCAGGAAGAGGAGAATATGATTATTATGACTTAGTTTTAAGTGTAACAAAACCTAAAAATAATGTATCTCAAATAAAAGGAATAATTCCTGTACCAGTATTGAGAGAATTGTGGAATTCAGAAGAAAGAAAAGATGTTGATAAAATGTCAATAGTAAATAGATTTATAGGTTCAGCAGATAGACCATATTATAATGAAGATATTGCATATCAATTAAATCAAGAAGGTTTAGAGGTAAATAATTTAGATGCACCATATGCTTTATGGGATAAACAAATGTTAGATGAAGTTATTAATGAGATGACAAAAACAGAAAAAATAAAATTTGCAATATTACAACATATATTGCTTCACGATGATCGCTTTTTCTTTGAAGATTTACCAGATTTTATTAAATATGGTATTCAAAAATCAAGAGAAATTTATGATTTATATGAAGGAACTGAAGACTTTATGGAAGAAAAATCTATGTTTGAGAATAACGGAAAGGTAATTAGAATAGGAAAAGCAAGAAATATTCAAGATGAACAAATGCAAAAAGAATTAAAAGGAAAGTATCAAAGATCATTTAATAGAGAAAAACGAAAAGATAATGGAGAAACAAGACATATAGATGGAAACAAAATTTTACAAAAAGAAATAAATTCAAGAAGAGCAAGTAAAAGAAAATTACAAGAAGATATTTATGAAGATTATAATACTATAATGGAAGATGAATGGAATGAAGCTGTCAATTTATGGGGATTAGGAATAACAGGACAAGAAATGGTTGAAACATTAGATGTTCTAAATGAAATAAAAAAAGAAAGACAAGAAGAGCAAAGATAAGTTAAATAATAAAAATGTATCAAATTAATAAAATTATATAAGCTTAATAAATGGAGGCGAAATTTTATATGCAAAAAAATATTCAGGTAGTTAGCAAATATAGAAAAGTACTAGTAGAATTAGATGAAATTATAAAAAAATTTAATCCAATAACAGGAAATAAAATACCACAAGGCTTTATCAAATATTTACACGAAAATAAAGATCCATATTATATTTTCCATTATGATGAAAATAAGAAATTAACAGAGCAAAATGTAATGCAAGAAACTAAAATATTATTTGCAATAATATATAGAAGATATTTTTGTGATGAAAATACTTTAGAAAGATTAAAAAGAAGAGATATGAAATTAGAAAAATAAGAAGAAATGTATTGAGAATATAAAAAAGTTATATTATAATAAAATTATAAATAAGAGAAAGTGGGGAAAAACCAATGATAATATCAGGACTACCTGAAGAGGGATTACAAGCACATCAGCAAGAAGCATATAAAAATGTAACAAATTCATTAAAAGCAGGAAATAGAGCAGCAGTAGTAATACCAACAGGATGTGGAAAATCATTTATTTCATTACAATTAATGGAAGATAATAGAGAAAAAAATATATTATTTATAGCACCAACAATAGCAATAAAAAACCAGATGTATAAATATATAGCAAAATATGTAGTTGGAGAAGCCCCAACAGAAGAAAGAACAGAAAGACAAATAGCAGAAGAACACTTTCCTAATTTAAAAATAATGTTATATCCAACTTTACTAAGAATGGATGAGGAAATAGTAAAAAAACTAAAACCAGATATAATAATAATGGATGAATTACATAGAACAGGAGCAGACAAATGGGGATCAAAAGTAAATACATTATTAGACATGTATTCAGAAGCAAAAGTATTAGGATTAACAGCAACACCAGATAGAATGGATGATAAAAATGTAGTAGATGATTTGTTTGAAGGAAATATAAGCTATGAATTAACATTAGTAGAAGCAATAAAAAGAGGAATAGTAAAACCACCTAAATATGTAAAATGTGATTATGAATTAAGAGATATGCTAGTAGGAATAGCAGAACAAATAAAAGAATGTGATGATAAAGAAACAAGAGAAAGACTAGAAGAGAAATTAGACAAGATGAGAAAAATAGTAGACCAAGCAGAAGGAATAACAGAACTATTTGCCAAAAACATGACAAAAAAAGATGGAAAATACATAGTATTTTGCAAAGACAAAGAACATATGAAACAAATGATGGAAGAAGCAAAGAAATGGTTTGCAGAAATTGATTCAAAACCAGAAATGTATTATGTATATAGTGGAAATGATAAAAGTCTTGTAAATCAAGATGGAGAAAACAAACATTCAAATGAACAGCAAATAAAAAGATTTGAAGAATCAAAATCAAACCATCTAAAACTACTATTTTCTATAGATATGTTAAATGAAGGGTTACATGTAGAAGACATTTCAGGAGTAATAATGTTAAGACCAACAGATTCAAGAATAATATATTTGCAACAATTAGGAAGAGCATTATCATCAGATAAAACAAGAGAACAAACAATAGTATTTGACTTAGTAAATAATTATTTAAAAAACAATTTAGATAGAGAAATAAACGATAAAAGTAAAAGAGAAATAAGTAATGAAAGAAAAGAAAGAGAAGTTGGACCAGAAGAAGAAATTGAAGAAAAATTTGGAGATGAGGATATAGACATCTTTAGAATACAAGGAGAAACAAAAGCATTTTTAGAATTATTTGAAGAAATAAATGAAGAATTAGGAAAAACATATTTAATAAAAGCAAGAAAAATAAAAGCCTGGATGGAAGAAAGAGGAACAACAAAGCCACCATCACCAACTGCAAAAGATTTAGAAGAAAAAAAGTTAGGAACTGCATTAAGTAGTATAAGACAACAATTAATAAAGCCATATTTAGGACTAACAACAGAAGAAGCAAAAGTAAAATATAGAGAAGACAATCCAGAGTTAGAAGAAATATTAGAAATAGTAAAATTGATAGATGAAAATAGAAACAAATTACCAGCAAATTTAATAAATGCAAGAAAAATAAAGAAATGGATGGAAGAAAGAGGAACGACAAAACCACCTTCTAAAAAAGCAAAAGACCTAGAAGAGAAAAGTTTAGGAAATGCGTTAACAAAAATAAGACAAAAATTAATAAATCTATATATAGAATTAACAACAGAAGAAGAAAAAAAGAAATATAGAGAAGAACATCCAGAGTTAGAAGAAGTAGAAGAAATAGTAAAATGGATAGATGAAAATAAAAATAGAAACAAATTACCACCATATTTAGTAAATGCAAGAAAAATAAAGAAATGGATGGAAGAAAGAAGAACAACAATACCACCCTCTGAGTATACAGAAGATTTAGAAGAAAAAAGATTAGGAAAAGCATTAGAAAAAATTAGAGGAAACTTGATAAAGCCATATTTAGGACTAACAACAGAAGAAGAAAAAGAACAATTTAGAAAAAAACATCTAGAGTTTGAAGAAGTACAAGAAATAGTAAAATGGATAGATGAAAGAAATTTAGAAAATGCAAGAGAAATAAAGAAATGGATGGAGGAAAGAGGAACGACAAAGCCACCATCTCACAAATCAAAAGATGCAGAAGAGAAAAGATTGGGAATAGCATTAAGGTCAATAAGACAAAAATTAATAAAGCAATATTTAGGATTAAAAATAGAAGAAAAAAAAGAAAAATATAGAGAAGAACATCCAGAATTAGAAGAAGTATTACAAATAGTTACAGAAATAGACCTAAACAGTAGCGATAAAAAGAGACAAGAACTTGCAGCGTTAATTATACAAGATGAAGAAGCAAGAAAAAAGCTTAAAGAAGCAAGAAAATTAGAAGCACAGTATGAACAAAAGCAAAAAAGAAAAGGAATAGATACAGGGGAAAACGATGGAAAATAATAAATTAATAAAAACAGATACAATATGGTATAAAATAAAGAAATTCTTATATAATATATTCAATAAAAAAGAAAATAATAATAAAAAAGAAGAAAAAAATGTTCAAAAACATATAGACAATAAATTCCAAGAAAGTATATCAGTAAAAAAAGAGATAGATGAGGAAAATAAAAAAGAAAAATTAGCATTAAACTTAATAAATGCAGATACAGATATAAATGACTTAACAGATGAAGAAGTAAATGAAATGATAGAATGGTTTAAAGAAGATATAGAAAAACAAGATAATGAATTAAAAAGAATAAAAGCCCACATTATACAAATTAGAAAAGAATTAGAAGAATAATTGTAAGAGGAAAATTGAAAATAATAAAAGATAAAACAGAGTATAAGTTTTTTGGCTTATATTCTGTTTTTTCAAACTAAGATAACCTTATACAATATATTGAGCAGTAACGAATATTGACTAAGATTTTTTAAAATGATAAAATAAATAAAAAAATAAATAATTAAGGACAAATGAATATGAATGAGGATGTATTTTCAATCAATAATTTTAATATAATCGAAGATGGAGATAACTACTACTTATTTAGAGCATTAAATTTAGATGACCAAAGAGAAATAGGCGAAGGAATAAATTCAAATAATGGAGAGATACAAAAAGTAATTACAAATAAGCAAAGATACCCAGAAAATGATAGATATGCAAATGAAACAGAAATTTCATTAAAAGAAATATGGGATCATACCAAAAGTGTAAATTTTTATAGAGGAACTAATTGCATTTCATTATCTTCAAATGCTAATGTTTCTATAGACTATGGTTCAAAATATGGTGAAAAATATTTAATGATAAAAGTTCCAAAAGAACAAAATAGTCAAATCTATAATGCAGGGCAATATATGATTTCAGAACTAAATAGAATTTTAGAGAACAGAATATCACAAATACCTCAAGACTCTGAAATTGTAAGATTATTACAAGAAATAGAAAGTAAAGAAAATTATAATGATATAAAAAAAATAATAGTAGATAGATTTAAAAGTACAAGTTTAAGTGGAAGATATACAACTACAAATAATATTAGAACACGAGAATCAATGTTTAAAAGATTTAATAAAAGACAAGCTTTTTCAGAAGAACAACAATTAGAATACAACAAAATAATTGGAAAACTTACTTTGCTTGAAGTATATGGAATGTTACCAAAAGAAATTTTTAACAATATAAATATATCATCATTAACAAGTACAATAGGTAGTGAATTTTCCAATAGAGAGTTTGTTCATTATGGAGAAATAAGTAAAGACGAGTTTGTACCAATATCTAAGATTAACCTTAATATGTTTGCTTTGTTACAAGTCGCAAAAGAACAAGGAATTGAACAGCAAGCAATAAATGAAATAGAAAACAAATTGATTGAATATACAAACCAAGGATATGAATTAATTGAACGAGATAACAAACTATATTATTCAAATGGTAGAGAAGAAATAGATTTAAATTTAAGTAATGATAGTGTGCTTATAAATGAAAATAATTTGAAAAATAATACTAATTTGTCTGTTGAAGAAATATTTGATAAAACAAATGGTAGTATAAGTTATTCAAAAGCTCAAAATGCTACGCAATTTGTATATAATTTAAGTATAGCACAAAGAAAATCAATAGAACTTGCAAAAGTTTTAAAACAAATTATAAATGATAGCAAATTAGATGCAACTATAGATGAAATATCTCAAAAATCAATTGCAATAAATGATAAAATAATTACTAGAAAAAATGGAAGAGGAATACAAATATCTGAATCTGTAAATATTGATATGAATAGAGGAAGAAGAAAACAATTTTCAGATGAGGAACAAAGAAAAATATATGAAAAAGTAAAAAGTCTTTCACCAGAAAAGCTTGAAAAAATAATAGCTAATAATGGAGCAGAATTAGAGCAAAAAATTTATATTGAAAATTTAAATCATAGTAATATTGATATAAACAAAACAAGAGAAGAAAGATTAAATAGATATTTTGCAGAAACTATAGTAGACGGATTAGACTTTTCTAAAATTTATAAAACAGCAATTACACAAAAGGACATGACAGAAGAAGAAAGAGAAAAGTTAATTTCTCAAATAGAAAGAGCTGATTGTAAAAGATTATACAACGCTTTTGTAAATGCTGGAGTTGAACAAGAAAATATATCTGGTTATATTACAAATTTATTGATGGACAATGGATATAAACAATATGATTTCGTTGAATTGTCTAAAGCAGAAGATTTAGAAAATATAATAGAAAAGAATGTTCCAAATCTAAATTGTAGAATACTACCAACAAGATTGGATAAACAATTAGGAATTGAAGATAATTCATATATTGTACCAGAAACAAAAATCAAATTAAGAGATTATCAAGCAAGTGCACTTGATAAAGTAAACGAAATTCATCAGCAAAAAAGATATGCTGCTACAATTTTACCAACAGGAGCGGGAAAATCATTTGTAGCGATGTCTTTAATGATGCAATATAAAAATGGAAATATTTTATATTTTGCTCCTAATACAGAAATTCTAAATCAATTAAAAAGACATATTGCTAAAAATATATTGGAAGATGAGAATGCAAATATAGAAGAAGCTTTTCCACACTTAAAAATGTTTTGTTATCAAGGTCTAACAAGAAGAGATGAGGAACTTTTAGAAAGTTATGATGCAGATTTGATCATATTTGATGAATTACATAGAACAGGTGCTACAAAGTGGGATGGCAAAATAAGAAACTTAATAAAAGGAAATCCAAATGCCAAAATATTAGGAATAACAGCAACTCCTGTAAGAGACGTAGATAAAAGAAATATGGCAAGAGAAATTGCAGAAGCTACAGGGGAATATACAATAGAAGAATTAAAACAAAAAAGATATTTAGCATCTGAAATATATCTATTAGATGCAATGCAAGATGGAATTGTTGTTAGCCCAAGAGTTGTTACTTTTGATTATTCTTTACAAGACAGTGAACAATATAAAGAAATTAGAAAGATGTACGAAGAAGAAACAAATCCTCAAAAAAAAGAGGAAATAAAAAAAATATATGATGAAATGAAAGAGATTATACAAAAATCTGAATTAGAAGGTATGTCTAAAATTTTTGAAGAAAATATAAACAACAAAAATGGAAGATATATCGTATTTTTACCAAGAAACAATACTGATATGAGTTCAGAAGAATATGTAAAAGCAGAAATAGAAAAAATAAAAGAGAATTTAAAAAATATAGATTCTGAACCACAAATAGATTATCTAATAAGTGATAGAGAAAGAAAAAGCGAAAACTTAACAGCAATATCAAATTTTGAATCATCACAATCAGAACACTTAAAATTAATATTTGCAATAGATATGTTAAACGAAGGTGTTCATGTTGATGGTATAGATGGAATTATAATGTTAAGACCAATAAGTGCTGAACATAAAATATTGTATTTACAACAAATTGGAAGATGTATTTATTCTTTAGATCCACAAAAGCCTATAGAAGAAAGTCAGACACCTATAATTTTTGATGTATATAACAATTATTTAGAACAAAATATGGATAGAGAAGCAAACAGAACTACACCTACATCTGATTTACAAAGATTACAATTAATAGTAAATTGGGTTAATCTTCACGGATATATTCCAGACATAGAAAGCGAAGATATTGAAGAATTTAAAAAAGCGAGAACATTAAAAATAATAAAAACTAAATATGAGAAATATCTTGAAGGAATAAATAATCATAATTTAAGTGAAACAGAAATATATGAAATAGAACAAGTATTAGAATTAGGAAAAACAATTGACTTATGGAATTTAGAAATTCCAGAAATACCTATTAAAGAAGGAGCAAAAAACATTACTAGAAATAATGTATTTAAGGTAGTAGGTGAACAAAAAAGATTTTTAGACTTATTTAAGAAAGCCAATGAAATAAAGAAAGAGAGAAAACCAGGACCAAAATTAAGAATAAGGAATATTATTTCTATATTAGATGTATTATCAGAATATGGCATAGACATTAATAATGATAGTATAAAACCAGAAAGTACTTTAGGAGAAATATTTGAAACTTTAACACCAGAGATAAAAAAATTGATTTTAGAAGAAGTAGATTTTCCAATGGATTATCCAATAGGACAAGAATATCAATATGCTAAAACAGTATTTTATAATGGAAGAAGTGAATTTCTACAATATGATATTAATGTTTTAAGAAAATGTGGTATTTTTGAAAAATTTAAAAAAGGTAAAGGATTTATATGTGCAGTAAAAGATGGTTTTATTATAAATGGACCAAGTGAATATGGTAATATTAATATAGAAACAGGAACTTACTGGAATGAAGAAGGAATAGACGCAGATGGACGTGATATATACAATTTTAAGCCAGGACAAGAAATTAATGATTTTGGATTTAGAAGAGATGGAATCAATATAAATACAGGAACCATATATGATAAACATAATTTCAGAGTAGATGGAACATATCTAGATACTGGAAAAAGATATAATCCTAAAGGATTTAAACAAGATTTAACATATAAAGAAACAAGAAAAAACTATTTCAAAGATCAAGATGGTAACATGTATGATATAGATGGATATAATATTCAAACAGGATATAATAAAGAAGGTTATAATAGTTATGGTTATAACATAAATGGCTATAATAAAAATGGGATAGATAGATATAACTTTGACAAAGATGGTATATTTTATGAACAACAAGAAGATGGAACTTTTATTAATACAGGACGAAAAGTAGACAATAATGGTTTTAATAAAAATGGTAAATTTTGCAAACTTCAAAAAGATGGAACATATATAGAAACAGAAAGTGAAATAAATTATTATGGTTTTAGCAGATATGGACGTTGGTACCCTAAAAATGCCTATTATTATTCAGATTATTATGAAGGAAGGATTGTAGATAATAATTTTTTTGATATGGATGGATATTATTGGAGACCTGCTCAAGAAGGTGAAAGCGGAACATTTATAAATAGAAGAGAATATGTTAATTCACATCAAAAAATTAATGATAGAGGTTTTGATAGAGATGGTTATTGGTATATAAAGAAAAAAGATGGTACAATTGAAAAAACAGATAGAAAATTTGACAATAATGGTTTTGAAATAGACGGATTATGTACTAGAAAAACAGTCAGTGGAAAGCAAATTAGAATAAAACAAAACCAATATGGATTTGATTTAGAAGGAAACTATTATCCAATTCGAGGAGGAAGATATTCAGATAAACCATATGGTAAGTATGATAATTTTGGATTTGATGTAAATGGAATAAATATAAAAACAGGTAGTAGATTAGATGAAAATAACTTTGACAGAAATGGAATTTACTATAAAAGACAAGAAGATGGAAAATTAAAAAGTACTGGCTTAAGGGTTAATGAAAGAGGATTTAATAGGTTAGGACATTATTGCAAACTACAATCAAATGGAAAATATATAGATACACAAGAAATAGTAGATCCAGAAGGATATACTATTAATGGATATGATTTACATGGATTTAGTAAAAGAGGATTTTATCATGATCAAGATGGTCAAATTTATGACCCACATGGGTTTAAACAAGATGGAACTTATTTGGAAACAGGATTAACATACAATAAAAGAAAATTTAATATAGATGGAAGACATATTATTACAAAAAAGAAAAGAGATTTAAGAGGATTTGATATTGATGGTAATAATACTGAAAGATTATATGGTAAAGAAATAACAACAAAATATGACAGTGAATTTTTTGATGAAGATGGTAAACATATAGAAACAGGAGAGTTTTTTTACAATGGATATAATGCATACCATGTAGATGAAAATGGAAAATTGAGAAATGGACAAGAACACGAATATATTACATTTGCAAGAAATTATATACAAGGAATGTTATCAACAGAAAAAAACAATCAATATTTAAAATCAGCTCAAGAGTATTTACGAAGTTTTAAAGACAAAAATGCTGATGAAGAAAAATATAGAATTACATATATATTATATGCTGCTGGAGAGATGTATCCACAAATAAAACAAGACTTAATGAATGAAATAGAAAAAACGATGAAAGAAATACAAGAAAAACAAGAACAATTAGATAAATTATATGAAAATGTAAAAGGCAAAAAAGGAAAAATTCAAAAATTAGAAAAGGAAAAAGCAATGCTTGAGCAAGGTTTACAAAATATTAGAGATTTAACAGAATTTAGGTAAAATAAAAATTTTACGTAAGAGAAGGAAAATTTTTAAAAATGAAAGAAAATAACAATATAATAAAAAATTTTTTAAATAAAATAAAAGAACTTTTTCGAAAAATATTTACCAAAGAAGAAAAATACTTGTTAAATGAAAAAAATTCGAATGAAAGTAACTCAAATGAAAATGTTTCAAATGAAAATAAAGTCAAAGATAGTAATATAAGAAAAAAAAGAGAACAATATGAAGTCGAAAAAGAACGAATATTGAAAATATACGCAAACCTAAAAAATGGAAAAATACAGGCTGATGATTTATTAATAACAGATTTAATACAAGTAACAATTTTATTAAGAAATGAAAAGTCTTTATATGCAGAAAAAATATCAGAACAAGAGCAAAAATTAAATGAGTTAGATAAAAGAATAACAAGTTTGGTAGATGAAAATACAGCATTAAAATTAAAAACAACTAGTTAATATACATTTTATAAAATAATGAAAAAAATAATCGATAGCTTAATAAATAAACAACTGAAGAATATTTTGGAGGGAAAAATGGAAGAAAATAGTAGTTTAGCATATTCAGAAGTTTATGAAATATTAAAATTTATAGAAGATGAATATGTAAATAGAATTCCAAAAAGAATAATGGATTTTTTTGAAGTGGAAAGAGATAAAGAATATAAACCTATAATAAACGTAAATATATCTTTAGATGATCAAAATCTAAAAAGAGAAACAATGGTTTTACTTGCAATCTTAAACTATAATTATTGGTGTGATAGCGAAGAAGAAAAGAAAGAGATACAAAAAGAATTAATAAGAAACAGTAAATTAAAAGAACAAGAGGAAAAAGAACTTGCAGAAATGTATAATCCAGATAATATATTTAAAAAGAAAAATGAATTAAAAGAACTAATAACTGATAATAGTGAAAATATGCAACTTATTGAATTAAAAGAACAAGGTTTTATAAAAAAATTGTTGCATAAAATAATGAGTTTTTTTAAAAAATAGAGGGAGAAAGATATGGTAAAATTAACAGATATATATTCAAGTGTTGAAAGTCCTTTAGATAATCAAGAAATTTTACAACAAATAGTATCAGCCTATGCTAAGTCAAATAGAACTGATATATTTGGTCGTTCTGATTTATATAGTTCATTAGTGAAAATGAATCAAACAAAAGATAGTAGTCAAATAAATGTAGATGATAAAGAGGCATTTATGGTAGAAGCATACAATCAATGGATTGAAAATATGCTAAACCTTGATGATGCACACATTCAATATTTAGAGAAAAGCAGAGGTATGGATGCTAGACAAATGCAACAATATCTTAGAAGTTTCGGTAAAGTATCATCAATGAATGATATTAAAAAATTAAAAAGTAATCCTCTTTTTGACGAAGAAATCAATGGTTGGGAATTAAATGATGGTTGGGAACATATCAAATCTCAATATATTTCTGGAAGAATAGAAGAAAGAATATCTGTAAAACATAGACTTTATGTAGGTTGTCAAAATCAAGATATGTGGAAACTAGCACAATTATTTAAAAGTAAATGTGAAGAACAACAAATACCTTTTTATTTTAAGTTAGGGGCATCAAGTGAACGAGATGACAAAATGGTAATTTATGCCGATACAGATAATTTAAGAAATTATATAAGTGTATTGCAAGAAATTGCACAGGAATATCCTGAAATTATACAAAGATGTGGAGAGCCTCCTGCTTTAACAGGAAAAATTGATGGATGGATTGGAATTGGAGATGAGCCTCCAAAAAAGGAAAATGGTGAAAGTCAATCTTATAATACATTAAGAGCAGATATATTTGAAAATTCAATTGAGGAAGTTCTTTTAAATGATATAACTGAATTTAAAGGAAAAGATGTTACATTTAATGGAAAACTAACAAGATTTAATGATTTGTTTATGGAACAAGCTACTCAAACTATATTGGAAAATTTGAAAAATTTAACTAAAAACAGGAAGCTTTTTGTAACTAAACTTAATGAATTAGGATTAAAAGAATCTGATTTAACAGGTGAAAAATTCAAAGAGCATATTAAAGCACATTTAAGAAAAAAAATTCAAAAAGGATTAGACCAATTAATAAATATTAAAGATGTAAAAACACAATTAGGTGGAAGTAATGGAGAAGCAATTTTTACTATTCCTACTAGAGACGGAAAAAGTATTTCAATAAATACTTATGATATGGATAGAATAATAAAGGGTATGATTCCTATTATGCAACAAATTGATTCGGAATTTATGAATAAAGTAAAAAGTCAGATTCAAGCAGGATGCAAACAGAATGGCATAGATGATACATTTTGTTTTCAACAAGGCTCAAAAAAAAGATTTGAACAAATTGATTCAGTACAACCTATTAGAACAAATAAAACTAAAACAGTACAAACTCTCCAGGATAATCTAACAGCAAAGAAAGAATCTTCAGTACAAAAATTAAATATAAATAAAGCTAAAACAAACACATCCATAAATAGTGTTGAAATTGTTAAAATATTAAAACCAGAGTTGTTAAAACAAAAAATTGAATTGCCAAATGGAACAAAAATCCCAGCAAGACAGTATATTCAAGAGATGGTTGCACCTCATATTCCAAGCAATGGAACATATATACTAAACGATGGTTCACAAGTCTCTGCTAAGCAATATATAGAAGAATTCATTTTAGGAGAAGGGCAAAAAAAATACAAAGGTAATATATCTAAATTATTAAGCGAAAATACAAGAAACAACAATGGAACGATAACAATAAATGGCGACCAGATGAAAGCAGTAGAGATTGTTAATAAGTTAAGTCCTGAATTGATGAAAAAAAAAGTAAAATTGCCAAATGGTGTAGAAATCCCAGCAACTCAATATATTCAAGAAGTAGTTGCACCTCATATTCCAAGTGATGGAATGTTCATATTAAAAAGTAACAGAACGAGTATTCCTGCAAAACAGTTTATTGAAGAAGCTGTAATGTTTGAAGGACAAGAAAGATTTAATGGAGATATTAATGCACTATTAGAAGCTATGACTGTTGCAAATAATGGAACTATATCTGTTGGAATAAGGACAAAAGCACCAAGAGAACAAAGTTTACAACAAGAAATAAAAACATCACAATCAGAAGCACAAAAAAAAGAAACTGATGAAGTAATTCTTAAGCAAGATGAAGAAGGAAGAAAACGAAATGAAGAAACTAATGAAGAAATTAATAGCCAAAGAAAATATCAAATTTCACTATTAAAACGAGCTATAACCAGTAGTCGTGTGACTTCTAAGGAATTTAATAAAGTACAACAAAGAATGGCAGAAAGAGATGAAATGAGACGATTAATGTTAATTGGAAAAAATAGAACAGAAGAACAAGAAAGAAGATTTATAGAATTACAACAGATATATCAAACAAATCAACATCAAGTAAATCAACAGAAAAAAGATAATGGAATGAGTAGATAACTAAAAATGAATGACTAGTACTATTATAAAAAAAGTCGCAAATGATAAACAATCTGCGACTTTTACTGTTTATTCGAATAAATCAGCATGATTCTGTACGAGTTAACACTAAAATAAGTTTATCATCGTTTTTGGTATATATTAATAGTCAATCAGGTTTTATATGGCATTCCCAAAGATATATTTACTCATCATACATAAAATTAAATATACTTAAAAACACTTTCAGGATATAATATTTTATTTTTATTTTTAAACTCATCAATATCAACCCACATAGCCGTGCACTTGCCGTGGTCATCTATAACTGAATATTCATCTTTATAATCTTCATCAGGCAAATCTATAGAATAATAAAAAACTAATTCGTGAGCATTTTTACCATTGTATGTAAAAATATTTTCAGAAACACCTAAAAAATTTTTGACTATAATATTAACGTTAATTTCTTCAAGAAACTCTCTTTTTAAAGCATCAGAACTTTTTTCCAAAAACTCAATACCACCACCCAAACATCTATAAAATGTTTGCTGTTTAACTTTGTCATAACCTTCACTAACAAGTAATTTATTATTTTTAATTGCAAGACCCAAAACGATAGGTCTTATTTCTTTAAACTTATCCATAAAAACTCCTTTTTTTCTTACTATGTTTAAAATCACACATAGTAATGAAAGTATTAAATATTTTTAACATATTGCTTACTTTTTAATTTTGAAAAAAATTTTTAGAACATTGAATAAAAAGCTTATCTTTAAAAGCCACTATTGATTATACACATTTTATATACAAAATGTCAATAAAATTATATACTTTTTTTAGATAAGATGTTATAATTTATGCTGTTTACAAAAAATTAAAACAATGGAGAAATAAATATGATAAAAAGATATAAACAAAACGAAATAAATAAATTAGCCAAAATACTAAAAGATGATGGTGTTATTATCGTACCAACAGACACAGTTTATGGGATATGTGCAAGAATAAACTCATTAAAAGCACATGATAAATTAATAGCAATCAAGCAAAGACCAATCACGAAACTACTTCCAATTATGTGTGCAGATGAAAAACAAATAAAAAACATAGCACTAGTAGACAAAAAAGCAGAAAAATTAATTCATACATTCATGCCAGGACCAATTACATTAATTTTAAAGAAAAAACCAGAAGTACCTGAATATGTAAACAATGGAAAAGACACCATTGCAGTAAGAATGGCAACATCAAAAGCATTAGAAAAATTAATCAGAAAAGTAGAAAGTCCAATTTTTATGAGTAGTGCAAATAAAAGTGGAGAACCAACTTGCACTAATTTAGACGAAATAGAAAAATCATGTCCAAATTTAGACGGAATGATGGAAGGAAAAGTATTATTAGGAAAAGCTAGTACAATAGTAGATTGTACACAAGAACAAATCAAAATAATACGACCAGGTCCAATCACAATCAAACAAATTGAAGAAGCCATAAACAGCTAGACTACAAAATGAAGGTGTTTGCTTTTTAAATAGGTAGTTTTTAAGGAGAATTTATGAATTTTTAGAGTTCTTAATATTCTCCAAAGCCATTGCCAATTGGTCTGGACAAGAAGTACCTTTATTTCCACATAATATTCCCTTAAGTCTCTTAATTGCCTCATCAATATTCATTCCCTTGACTAAATTAGCCACACCGACAGTATTTCCTGGGCATCCACCAATAATTTCAACACTTTTAATTACATTATTTTCAACATTTATTTTCATAACTTTTGAACATACACCTTTAGGATTATAAATATACTCCATTTTTATCACCTCAATAAATTTATTAATATTTTAATTTAATTTATCACAAAATGAAAAAGATAACAAGATAAATCCAAAATTTTTGTAGACTTTTAGAAATCATTATGATATAGTAATAAAAAGTTGATATAGTGTAAAATAATCTATGAAAATATTATCTAAAATTGATAGGAGAAAATAAAAATGAAAATCATATTAGCATCTGGTTCACCAAGAAGAAAAGAACTATTAAAACTAATAGTTCCAGAATTTGAAATTATGGTAAGTGGAGTAAACGAAGAACTAAAAGACGGATTAACAATGCAAGAACAAGTCGAAAGATTAGCACATATAAAAGCACAAGACATTTACGAAAAAACCAAAGGAGACAGAATAATTATTGGCTCAGACACAATTGTAACAAAAAACGGAAAAATATATGGAAAGCCAAAAAGCGAAGAACATGCAAAACAAATGATAAAAGAATTACTAGAAGGAGACAGAATACATAGCATATATACGGGATTAAGTGTAATAATAGACAAAGATGGTAATCACCAAGAAATAAAAACATATGATGAAGTAAAAGTATTTCTAAAAAACATGACAGACAAAGAAATAGATAGATGGATTAAAACAGGAAAAGCAATGGACAAAGCAGGAGCATATGGAATGCAAAATGAATTTGGTGTATTTGTAGAAAAAATAGAAGGAAACTATAATACAGCAATAGGTTTTCCAATACACAAGCTTTATGATATTATAAAAGATTATATATATGAACAATAGCGGACTTTTTTAGACATTTTATATGTTCATAACATTTTAAAGTCCGCGTCATTGTTCGTGCGCCAAATTTTACAAAGTAAAATTTGTGTGCATCCGTTTGAGCGAAGCTCTTTTATTGGATAGGAAAAGCGATTTTTCTTTTGAAAATAAAATTTTATTTTCACTTTAAGTTGCGAAAACTAAAGTTTCATATTGTTTCCTATTCAATAAAAAAGAGTAGTTAGTAAAATATTTTTCCTAACTACTCTTAAACTCTATTATAATACTCAAAATTCACTTAATTATATTAACTTAAATCCATATATCAAATTCATTTGAAATAAATTGTGTTAAATAGTCACACTGAAATTTTATTATAAATCTACTAAATCATTTGAAAATCAGTATTTAAAGGTTTAATTTCACTAGAGTTATCTTTTTCCTGTTCAGGTTGTTTGTTAAGAAAGTTTTTGCTATCTTCTTGCTGTTGCTGTAAACTAGGAGCACCATCTTTTAAATAACTTTTAAAAGCTTCTTTTTCATTTTCTGGTAAAAGATTATCTACTTCTTGTATAAGATTTAATCTATCATTTTCTAATAATGTATTAATATTTTCATGACTAGTTTCAACAATTTTGTCAAAAGCTGATTTTAATCTTGAAACAAATTCCTCTGAATTTATATTAATTTTTGCTCCTAAATTTTTTATAATATAATAAGCTTCTTCTCTATAATTTTCAATAATCAAATTTGAATTTTTATTTTCATCATAATCTTCTAAAGAACCAACAATTTCACCTTTAATATTTTTTTGATATAGATTATTATAATCTTTTTCATCTAAAGAAGTTTCAACTCTATTTATACACGAATCAAATACTAATATAAAATCTTCAGCTCTATTTTCAACACATTTATTGCTTAGATTATTAAAAAAATTATTATTTAATTCATCTAATATTTCATCTTTGTTTCTAATTGGCATGTCTTGTAACAATTTTCTGAATTTGCTCCAACTATATTTTAATTCATTTGCTATTTGCTCTTTAGTTTCATTATTGGAATTTTCTGCAAATACTTGTCCAATATTATCTCTAATATTTGTTAATTTATTTTTAAAATCATTTAATTCTTCTTTATCCATATAAAATTTTATTCCTTCCTTTTTAAGAAATATTTAATTATGAAAGTAATTAAGTATAAAATAAACCGATTTTGTCTAATTTTATTTCAAATTAATTAGATGATTATGAAAGCAAAGGGTTATAAAACAAAATTAGTTTTTCCTAATATCCTAGAAAAAATTTCTTTCAAACTATAATATTTCCTTATCTTTAGATATATAGTATCTAATAAAATTGAAACATATATTTTGTTTTTTGTCAAATTACAATGTTTTCAGATAGTGTTAGAAGATTTTACTTTATAAAATCTAAAATATTTTCATTATTGGTAAATTTTTTCAACCAATTATTCAAATCTTTTTGCTTTTTAAAAGTTAAAACTTTATACTCAGGAATGTCTTTTAAAAGTTCTAAGGTTTGAGGACGTTTTTTCTTATTATAAGTAAGCACATATTTTACAAAAGTGAAGTCAAGACGTTCTTTACAACCAGGAATTTCAAATTTTTCTTTATTAAAATTTTTAAAAATTCTTTTACAAATACCTTTAAAAAATGTAAAAGTAGAATAATCTAGCCATATAATTAAATCAGCTTTTTCAAGACGTTGTTTTAAAGTTTTATTATAATTGCCATCAATAATCCATTTATCTTCATTGCATTTTGATGAAATAATTTCATCTCTTTTTTTCTTATCAATTTCAACCCAGTTAGCCTCAAAATTAATTGCATCTAAATGTACAGCAGGGAGGTTTAATGTTTTTGACAAAATATTGGCTAAAGTACTTTTTCCACTACCAGAACCTCCAATAATTGATATTTTATTTATTGTGGTATCTATATAATATAATTTTTTTCCATTATTTAATTTTTCTATATATACAGCTCCAAATTTTTCATAATAATTACTTAAAGTTGTTTTTAAATATAATTTAGAAATATTTCTCTTACGAGCTTCAGAAATTATTGCATTATTTAAAATTTTAGAATAGCCATTTCCTCTGAATTCTTCTTTAACATACATAGTTGAATACCAAGGAGATAAATCATTTTTTTCATTACAATCATTTGGAAATATAGAGATAAAGCCGATTAAAGTATCATCATTGAGTAAAAGTAATTTGCAATATAGGGGATTATTTAAATTTTTTTTGATTTTTAAAACTTTGTTTTCAACTTTTTGATTGAATTCTTCTTTAGAATTTGTTTTTTTACCCCACTCTTTTTGTGTTAGTTCAGCAACTTCTTGTAAAAATTCTTGTTTTTCTTTAATATTACAGATTTTTAACATAGAATAATATTCCTTTCTCATATAATATATTTATAAATTAATAAGATTTACGACAAAATCTTACATATTTATCTATTTGATAACTTGTGATATACTTATATTGTGAAATTTAGGAACGCTTTGGGTTTTTATTGATTTAAAATATTTCTGTTACAAAAAATATTGTTTATGTATAATTTTAAAACCCTATTTTTTGTAAAATTTGAAAATCTTTATCATATGAGTTAAAATTTGAATTGAAATCTAAAAGTCAATATAGATTTTAAGCTTTTAAAATATAAATGTCAATAAGAAATTTAATTTTTTCTTGTATAGGAAAAACTTCATTTTTCCTATACAAGAAAAGAGCTTCGCTCAAACGGATGCACACAAATTTTACTTCGTAAAATTTGGCGCACGAACAATGACGCGGACTTTAAAATGTTATAAACATATAAAATGTCTAAAAAGTCCGCTATTGTTCTTGAATAAAAAAGTTATATTTTATAAAATGCTACAATAGATAGCACTTTGAGATTTTCTTCTAGTAACCATAAAACTCAAATTGGGTGAGTAATTATCACCCAGTTTAGCTGGAAGTCTACAAAAAGAGTAAATAAGAAAATCAAATATTTTCTTATTTACTCTTGTAAATTAAGAAAGTATTATGTTAAAATTATAAAGGAGGAAAAACCATGAAACTAGAAGAATTAAAACCACAATATGACAAATTACAAATAAAATATGGAGCAAAAGAGTTAGATTCAATATATAATGGTGGATGTACCAAAAATCCAGAAATTTGTTTTGTATTTATGAATCCAACAGGAAGAAATATTGCATCATCAAAAGAATGGAAAGGAATTAAATCACCATGGATAGGAACAAAAAATATATGGGATTTATTTTACAAATTGGATTTAATGGATGAAAAAATTTACAAAAAAATAAAAGAAATTAAACCACAAGAATGGTCAGAAGAGTTTGCAAAAGAAGTATATGATGATGTGAAAAAACATAAATATTTTATTACAAATTTAGGAAAATGCACTCAAACAGATGCAAGAGTACTTCCAAACAGTGTTTATGAAGAATACTTAGAATTATTAGAAAAGGAAATTGAGATTATAAACCCAAAAGTTGTGGTTTTATTTGGAAATCAAGTAAGTTCAATAGTATTAGGTCAAAAGATATCTGTATCTCAGTGTAGAAAAAAATTGTTTTTGAAAAAAATAGGAGATAAAGTTTATAAATTTTTTTCTGTATATTATCCTGTTGGAAATGGTAGATTTAACATTGATAAGGCAATTGAAGACATAATGTTTATTAAAGAAAATTTTTAATAAATTAAATAAGAAGAGGAGGAACGTCAAAAATGGATTTAACAATAGATGTAGAAGATTATAAATTAAATATAAGAGCAGTAGTAGTTATAATTCACAATAATAAAGTATTGGTACATAAAAATGTAAACTCAGATCATTATGCATTATTAGGTGGAAGAGTAAAGATAGGAGAAGATTCAGAAACAACTGTAAAAAGAGAGATAAAAGAAGAACTTAATAAACATATAGATGTAACTGGATATATAGGAACAATAGAAAACTTCTTTGAAATGAAAGGAAGTAAATTCCATGAAATATTATTTATTCATAAAGCAGAATTTACAGATGAAGAAGACAAAAAAATAGAATATACATTAAAAAATAATGAAGGTGAAGATTATTTACAATATGAATGGTTAGATTTAGATAAAATAGATGAATATCCATTATTGCCACAAGTATCAAAAACAATATTAAAAGAAAATAAATTTCCTGTGCACAGAATTAATAATGATTTGAAATAGATTTTAGAATTTTGTTTTTGGGAAAGCAAGCTATGAAAGTATAAGATAATGTTAGAGTTAACTGTTCTTCATTCATAGTTGCTTTTATCTTTCCTTTTATTTTAAATCTTTATCTAAATATTAATAAAAAAACAATTTTATTATTTGAAATTATTTTTTAATCCATAAATACATACCAGTAATTTTATCTGGTTTATATTTAAAACCAGCTTTTTGATAAAAAGCTTCATTTCCAGCAGTAGGGGTAAGTTCTATTTGTATCTTTTCTCCAGTAGATACATTTTCTTCAATTAATTTTTTCAACTCTAATATCATTTTTAATCCAATACCATGTTTTTGAAATTCTGGTTTAACACAAATATCAGTTAACATACAAACAATACTGGTATCGCCAACAACTCGCCCAATTCCGGCAAGTTTGCCATCAACAGTTGCTTTTACCATATACATTGTATTTTTTAAAGCTTTTTCAACTTGCTCTTTTGAATAGGTTTTCCATCCAACAGATTCAACCATCTCTAAAAATTCATCTATTGTAATTGAATAATCTAATTTTATTTCCATAATTAATCTCATTCCTTCCTAAGGCACAAATTTGATTGGAAAAGATATTTTTCAACCTTTATACCTCCTACAAAATAAATCTATTATCATTTTGAATAATATAAATAGTTTCATTAACAGACAAATTAGTTGTATCCAATATATTTTGATGATTATAATTTCTATTTTTAAAATTATTTAATAAAGTAATACAACGTTCTTTCATTTGACAATCTTCAGGTCTTGTTTTATCCCTTAAAAGCAATGTGGTTTCATCAACCAATAAAACAACAAACTTAATGTTATAATTTTGAATTGAAGATTTTATTAGTTCAATATTTTCGGGAGTGATAATGTAGTTAAATATTACATCAAATCCATCATTTAGATATGTTTTAATTGTATTTATACATATTTTCCAAAAAGTTTTTAAATGATTGCCAGGCTTCCAGGCTGGTACATATCCACCAACAACTTGATGATATATATCGTCTCCTTCAATTAAAGCAGATTTTTTACTTGTCATAGCAAGCTTTTTTGAAATCGTGCTTTTTCCAACTCCTGCTGGTCCAGTTATGATATATAGGTTTGGCATTTTAATTAACCTCCTAAATTTTTTTAGAAACAATAATATCTCTAATAATATAATTATTTTTTTCATAGAAATTTAATCCTTTTTTATTTGGACCAAAAACTTCTATATTGATTCTCTTACAATTAATATTTCTAAAGTATTCTTCCATTTTTTCTAATAAAGATTTTCCAATTCCTTGTCCACGGACACCATTTCTTATTACTAATTCAAGTATAACGCCTGTTTTAGCACAGTCATTTGTTATTTTGTCAATTTCATCCTTTTCTTCAACTATTCCTATAATTAAACCCATAAGAATGTTATTTTCTATAGATAAATAAATATTACCATTTTGCTGTTTTACTTTATTCATATCCATTTTAAATATTTCTTCTCTATATTCAGGAAGCAATATTTGAGTGTGCCAATTATCTATATCAATTAAATAGTTTTGTAATTCTACTAACAAATCTTTAATTTGCTCATCATAAATTGAATTATATTCTATAATCATTGTAAGCCTCCTTGTTAATAATTGTAAATATAATATAAAAGTTAATAATTTGTATCATATGTGTCTTTAATATATTGATTTTTATAAAATAAACAATTAAAATACAAGCAACAAGTTTGTTGATAAAATTGTACATAGTTAAATAGAAAATGTCAATAAAAAACATTAAATTTACAAAAAATTAGGATCGTTAAACGAAATTTTAGAACAAAATTATAGAGAATTAGTGTAAAGTGTGAAGAATTTCATCAGAAAAATTAAAACAAATAAGAAAATATGTGATAATTAATTTAGTAATTATAAATATCTGGAAGTGATTGCTGAGAAACTTGTTATTTTATGATATAGAATATACTAGAGCAATTATAAAATTTAGAAGTGAAAAAATGGTAAATAAATTGGAGTTAACATGGGTTGGGAAAAATGAGAAAATAAATACACTGATAAAATAAAATGTTTATATAGATCCTCCGTAAATACAGTGAATGCATTTGAACATTATTATGTATAATTGGGTAAAATAACCACATCAAATGCCATAAATTCTAATAAAATCTCAATAAAAAATATACTATAATTTTATAAAATTTATTAAAATCTTCAAATAAAAAACTTTTGGGAAAAAGATATTAATTTCAAAGTTTTTTACTTTCTTATATCGTGAAAATTTGTAATTTATGAAAATAAGAAAAAAGTTAAATTAATACATTGTTGGTAATAATAAGTTTTCTAGTGCATATCCAGCTGTTTTATTATGAGAAAGTAGTGGATGTATATAGAAGTTAAGTGTTGTACTTATTTGTGCATGACCAACTCTTGCAGAAACAACAGCTATGTCAAGATTTTGTGCAACTAGTAAACTTGCATTTGTATGTCTTAATCCGTGAAAATTAATTACGGGTAATCCTATTGTACTTACATATTTAACAAACCATTTGCTAATAGAAGAAAGATGCATTGTCTTGCCATCAGCCTGTACAAATAACCTATCAGAATTCGTCCATAATTAGCCATATAGCAATTTTTGCTCTTCATACCATAACTTATATTCCTCAAGCAAAGAAACAACGAAATCTGGAATTGCTACTTCTCTAATAGAACTTTCTGTTTTTGGCGTTTTGGTAAATACACCTTTGTCTGCTAAATATTGACTAGAACGATTTGTACTTACTATACCAGTTTTGAAATCCACATCGTGCCATTCTAATCCCATTAATTCACCTAAACGAACACCTGTAAAAATAGTAAGAATGATAGCAACTTTGTATTTAGTATCTTCTAGTGAAAGTTTTTCTAAGTTTTCTAACAATATTTTAGTTTGCTCATCATCATAAGATCTTCTTTTTTGGCTTTTTTTCTTTAGGTGGTTGAACACGTTTAGCAGGATTACTTACAATTAATTGCCAGTAAACTGCTTTGTGGAGCATTGCTCTTAATAATCTGTGATGTTCTAAAATAGTTTTACCAGATAAAGGTTTTTTAGTTTTTGAACCATTGTTACCTTTTTTTCTAACTAACTGAGTATCTTTTTCAAGTAAGTCATAGAATTTCATAATATCAGTTGGTCTGATTTTGTTAATATAGAAATGTCCGAAATATGGTAAAATTCTTGTTTCTAACATTCTACAATATCTTTTGTATGTTGTAGGAGCTAATTCTTTTGAACCATAATCTCTTTTCCATACATCAACAAATTCAGAAAATTTAAGAGATTTACCATCTATGACTAAGCCATTTTGTACTTCAGTAACAAATTTTGCTAGTTCAACTTCTGCTTCTTTTTTAGTTCCATGAATAGTCTTTCTGTGTATCATTGGCTTCCCGTTTAAGTCAAATCCTTCTGATACTGTTAACCTGTAACTGTTTTTTCCTCTTTTTTCTATACTCCCAGCCATTACTTATTTCACCTCCTTTCAAGTATAACTATGGAAGGGAGAGAATTTATGTGTATTATATAGTATTTTTTGATAAATTACCAGCTATTTTTGTTTATTTTTAGCTACTTTCAAAGATTACAATAAAATTCATAAAGGGATATATATAAAACATAAAGAAATTAAAAGAAATGTAATAAAAATCAATAAGATATGGTAAAATCATAATTTTTATGATAAAATACAAAGCAAATACACTAAAGAGCAAAATAAAAAATAATGATTAGTGCAAGGGATAGAAATGAATAAGAAAAGAAAAAATAAAATTAGAAAATTTGGAATAAATAAAACAAATAAAATAATGAGGCAAAGGCATCGAGAAAAGTACCACCATATAAAGGGTGTTAAAACTGGAAAAAATGTGAAGAAAAGATATATTCCTAACAAGGTTGTTAAATTATTAGATTTAAAAAAGTTTTATCATAAAATAGAAAGAAATAAAAATACTGTTATTATAGAAATTCCACTTAGATTTTCCTTAATTACAAATCCAGAAGAATCATTAAAAACTTTAAAGAAAATATTTACGGCTATACATGATGAAAAAGTACAAGAATTATTTTTGGATTATTCAAAATGTGAAGAATTGGGCTTGTGTGCTTCTTCGGTAACAGATATAATTATACTTAATGGTTATAAATATAGAAGAATATTAAATAAACCTTTAAATACAAGAGGAAATGTTCCAAAATCTGATGAAGCTAAAGAAATTTTTATAATAAGTGGATTAGTAAAGCATTTAGGAATTTCAAAAATAGAAAATAAAAATACAGTTAGATTAGATATAATACAGAATCAGGAACAATCAAAAATGACAGATGAAATTATTCAATACTATGATAAGTGTTTAAATACTCAAAATTATCAACTTACGGCACAAGGAAAAAGTAAATTTGCACATATGATAGGTGAAGTTTTAGATAACGTAAGTCAACATGCAGGTGAATTAGCAACTTGGTATGCATCGGGTCATTTTAACATAGATAAAGATAGAAAAGATGGCAAATGTAGATTAGTATTATTTGATTTTGGAGATAGTATTTATGAAGGACTAAATAGAGAAGATACTACAGAATATACAAAAAAATTGTTAAAAAATAAAACAAAAGAGCATTACAATATATTTAACAAAAAATGGAACGAAGAACCTTTATGGATGCTATATGTTTTACAATATAACGTTAGTAGAAAAAGAGTAGATGTGAATGATGATAGAGGAAAAGGAACTATAAAATTAATAAATAATTTTATGCATATTGGAAAAAATATGGAGGGCAATAATCCAATAATGGCAATAGTAAGTGGAAATGGTTATATTTTATTTGATTCAACATATACATTAAAAGAAGAAATAGTGAATGGCAAAAAAATGCCACTAATAGCATTTAATGAGGAAAATGACTTATCTAAAAAACCAGATAGTAAATATGTAAAAAGGATAGATGAAAATTTCCCTGGAACTATGATAAGTATGGAATTTTATTTAGATAAAGAATATATAGAAAAGCAGATGGAGGTAAGAATATGAAAAATATAGATTTAAGTAAGTTAACACAAAATATAAAGGTTATTTCGGGTAGAGATAGGGGAATGGAGCTTAGAGAAAAACTTAAAATAGATGAAAAAGATATAGATGACGAGACTTATGAATTTGAAATAGCACAAGATGTGTATTCTTTTAATTCTTCGTGCTTTTTGGGATTGTTTAGTGATAGCATAAAAAAATTAGGAGAAAAAAAATTTAGAGAAAAATACCAATTTAAATGTAGTGACTTAATAAGAATGAATATTGAAGATGGCATAAGAGATGCGGTAAATAAAGCTAATCCATTGGGGTGATAAAAAATGATAAAGAAAATTTTAATAATTGGTATAATTATAATGTTTATGTGTATTGGACAAGTGAATGCTACAAATGAAATTGGTGATAAAATAGTCATAGATACCACAAGTTGGACAGATGTTTTAGTAATGGTAATAAGTTTTATAAATTTGATATTTATAGTTGCTTTTTATATTAATGATCAAAAAAACAGAGAAAGTGATCAAAAAATAAATTATAAATTTTTTTGGTACAAAGATTATGTACTAAAAGATGCTATAAATATTATAGAAGAACATATTGATAATTGTAAAAATATTTTAGAAGAATGCAAACAATATAAATTGTCTAGTCCTAATGTAGAAGAATATAGTAGATATTTACAAGAGACAACAATATTAAATTTTAATAAATCAAATAATAATACAAAAACAAGATTATCCGAATTGTTGAAAACAATGGGAGGAGATTTATCAGAAGATATTATTGAAGAATTTAGGAATATTCAAGATTTATTTACTGAAAGAATTCAAAATGTAAATAGTGATATTGATAGCTTATATGGAGAAATAGTAGAAAAGAAACCCAATTTAATGAATACATTATATAAATATGGATTAGATATAATAAAATAAAGTCTATACAAAGTAAGTATAGACTTTTTAATTATATATCTTTATTTTCTTTCATCCATTCTAGTAATTCTTCTCTTGAAATTTGCTTCAAATTAAATTCTTTAATTTTTTCTTTAGCAAGTTTTTTCCAATTATCAAAGGCTATTTTAACTTGTTCATCCTTAGATCTTTTAACTTGCATTAATCTTCTTTGATAATTATTTCTATAAAATTTAATTCCTTCAATAGTATTTCTCTTTTTAGAATAAGAATTATTAGCACCAATCATTTTACAAGTTGTTTCATCTTTACAATATACAATATCGCAATATTTTTCGGTATTTTTAAGTGGAATAAAATATTTGCTACAGTTCTTACAAACTTTAATTCTTATATTTGTATTAGAAGCTATTTCAAATAAAGAGATATACAGTATATTGGATAAAAATGATGTATGAAAAACTGGACTATCACCTATATCTATTATTCCATTTTCTAAATGTTTTCTAACTATTTTAGGTGTTATAGATTGTGAAGATATATGGTATATATCATGTGCAAATTGTTGATAATAATATACTTCTATGTTTGTAGAATATTTAAATAAGTTATTAAAAATAGAATAAGAAAGATACTTTTCTAAAGGTGTATAATTCTTATCTATTGAATTATTATTTAAATTATACATATAGTCTACGCATTGTTTTATCAAATATTGTAATTTCTTTAACTTAGGTTTAACTTTATTAAAAATTGGTTGATAAGTTTCTATAAATTCATCTTCTGTTTTAAAAAACTTTAATGAAGGAATTGAAGCATAAAATTCACTTAAAATAGAAAATCCATAAAAACAGAAGAAAGTACGATAAGATGTTTCAAAAGATGCAAAATCTGCATTAAGGAATTTTATTAAAAAAGTTCCATAACTTTCTTCAAAAGGTTCTAACAATGTAGATGAAGAAAAATAAATTTCTTTATTATTAGCATTATCAAAAAGTATATTTGCAAATTTATTATTTTTATTATGATTAAAAGTAGTTTTATACAAAGAAATAGAAGTTGTATAAAACTCTTTTCTTTTTTCTCTATTAAACCAAGAGTTGAAACAATCTTTTACTGGAATATTATCTTTTCTTAACATATAAACACCTCAAAATAAAAATTGCAATGTGTCTTATTAAATAAAATTGCTAACAAAGTACCATAATTATACAAAGAAATAGTAAAAAATGCAATAAAAATTACAAATAAAAAATCATGTAACCTTTGAAAAGAGTGAAAGAGAAGAAAATACAATAAAAAATTTAAAAAAATTTTTAAAAATAGCACAAGATTTTATGGTTGTACTGAGCTTTATAGTAGAAGGGAGGGAGAGAATGAATTTTTAAACGATAAAGAGAGGAGGTAGCATTATGATGAATAATCAAGTTCAAAGGACAACACTAACGATGAAAGAAGCATCAGAGTATTTAGGTATTTCATATTGGTTAATAAATCAACTTGTAAGAAAAAAACAAATTCCATATTGTAAAGTTGGTGGAAAATATTTATTTAGAGTACAAGCACTAGACGAATATTTAAGAAATATGGAATTACAATCTATGCTTTAAATTTTGAAGAAAGAGAGGAAAGGAGGCAATGTACAAGCTACAATGGTTAAAAATTGATGCAAATTTATTTGCAAATAGGAAAATTCAAATAATACTTAAAGAGCCTGATGGAGATACATATATAAGAGTCTGGCTTCAGTTATTAATTATTGCTATGGAATGTAATAAAGAAGGCAATTTAGTAATAGGTGAGAATAAACCAATGACAATTGAATATTTTTCAAAGATTATGGGAAAGTCTTATGAAAAAATGGAAAGAATAATTGGAAAATTTTTAGAATTAGAAATGATAATTCTAGAAAATGAAGTGTACAAAATTAAAAACTGGAATAAATATCAAAGTATTGAAACATATGAAAAATACAAAGAACAAGGAAGATTAAGACAACAGAGATATCGTGAAAAGTTGAAAAGTGAAAATGGGAAAAGTAACGTTACAGTAACGTTATGTAACAAAGAAGAAGAGAATAAAGAAAATAAAAGAAAAGAAATAAGAAAGGAAGAAGAGAACACAAATGGATTTAGAAAATATGAAATGTAATTCTAAAGAGGAGATTTTCCACAATAAATGCAAATTTTGTGGAAAAGATTTAAAACCAATAGGCTTAGATTATTTATATGCAAATATACCATTAAGTTCAATAGAATATGAAAGATGCGATTGTAAACAGTCAAAGGATTATTGGAATGAAATTGATTTAAAAGAAGAGAAACAAAAGAAAAGGAAACAATTTGAACAAATGATTAGGCAATTTTATATACAAAATTATAGTAGTAACCGAATACAAGATTATCAATTTGAAAACTTTATAATAACAGAAATTAATAAGAAAGAAGTAGAAATTGCAAAAGATTTTACAGAAAAATCTATTAATGAAAATCAAAAAAATGGGCTTATTATTACAGGAAAATCTGGAGTAGGTAAAACACATTTAGCAACAGCTATTTTAAATCAACTAACTGAAAAAGATATGTTAGTTTTAATGGGAAGATTGATTTTATTGTTAGATGTAATTAGGGACACTTTTAAAGATTTTTCAAGCAAAGAAAAAGACATAATAGAATTATATTCTAAAGTTGATGTACTCATAATTGATGATTTAGGAACAGAAAGAATTAGTAGTTGGGCATTAGAAAAATTATATACAATTATAGAAAATAGAAATGAAAATAAATTACCAATTATAGTAACAACTAGATTTAATAAAGAGAGTCTATTAGATAGATTTTATCAAAGTGAAGATGAAGAATTATCAGAAGCTGTTATTCAAAAATTGTATCAATTTTGTTATGGAATTGAACTAAAAAAATATGATCAAAATGAAAAAGAAAGTTAGTATAAGTGACCAAACTAAATACTAACTTAATCCAAAAACTAAAATTATTATAAAATATTTATAAACAAAAGTAAAGAATATTTTAAACTAAAAAATTTAAATATTTTAGAGATTTTTTAATACAAAAGAAGAAAAAGTGATATAAAAATATCCCTCGGAGAGTAAAAAAAGGTTTTAGGGCATTTTGCCCTAAACAGCAAAAACGGTGTCAAGACACCAAGCTGGCGAATATTAGGTACTAAAAAATACTACCCAATATTCGTGCAAAATAAATTTTGCAAATTCTTAATGCTACGTAAACTAGCATTAAGAAATTTTTATATATGGGAAGTGAGAAAAATGTATGTTAATTCGGAACAGGCATTAGATAGTGTTTTCTTATCATACGATAAAATATTAAAGAAATTACATCTACTTGGATTAACTACTAAACAAGGTAAAGAAATAACAGAATTAGATTTAAGAAAAGCAATAGATGTTATGTTAGAAAAGCATCCAACTTGTAGATGGAGAAGTGAGAAAATAAGAAGCAGAAAATATTTTATTTTGATAGAAGGATATTATTGGTTATTAAATGTGTATTTTCAAAAAGAAAAATCATTAATTGATGCAGATATAAATTTCTTCGAAGATAGAATTAAACAATATGAAGAATTACTAAAAGTAGAGAATAATCAAAATTGGTGGAATGAAAATATGGATATAAAACAACTATGCAAATATTTTGATAGAAAAGAAATTACGATTAGAAAAGCAATTAAGAAAATGTGTGATAATGGATTTGAACAATATAAATTTTTGATTAAAGATAAAGTAGTGATTTCTGCTAAAGGAGTTGAATGGCTAAGTAAAAATGTTTTTAAGAAAAAGTATTTAGAGTTATTGGAAAAATATAAAATGGAGCTAACAGAGTTGTATATAGAAAAAGGATATATTTATGATGAATTTTTTTGGAGAAATTAACTATAAATATTTATTTCATAGAATATGTTGAGAAAAAAGTCGTTTTGTGATATAAAATATACTAGAGAAAATGTAATTAATTGGGGGACAATAAAATGGCAAGAAAAGAATCAAGTACAATGTTAGGATATGAAGACAAGCTATGGCTTGCGGCAGATAAATTAAGAGGAAGTATGGATTCTTCAGAATATAAACATGTTGCTTTAGGACTAATATTCTTAAAATATGTTTCTGATGCATTTGAAGTAAGACAACAACAAATAGCTCAAGACGAATATGCAGATCCAGAAGATAAAGATGAATATCTTTCTGAAAATGTTTTTTGGATTCCCAAAGAAGCAAGATGGGAAGAAATAGTAAAATATACAAATAGTCCAGAAATAGGGCAAGTAATAGATAAGGCTATGGATTTAATTGAAAAAGAAAATCCTAGATTGAAAAATGTATTAAATAAAAATTATTCAAGACCAGAAATAGATAAAACAAGATTAGGAGAGCTTGTTACTCTATTTACTAATTTAGAGATTGGAACAGATAGAGCTAAAGAAGTAGATATGCTAGGAAGAGTATATGAGTATTTCTTAAGTAAATTTGCTTCAGCAGAAGGAAAGAATGGAGGAGAATTCTATACGCCTTCTTGCATAGTTAGAACTTTAGTTTCTATGATTGAACCATACAAAGGAATTGTTTATGATCCTTGTTGTGGATCAGGAGGAATGTTCGTACAATCATATAAATTTGTAAAAGAACATCAAGGAAATTCAAGAGAAGTTTCTGTATATGGTCAAGAATTAAATCCAACAACATGGAAATTAGCGAAAATGAATCTTGCTATTAGACAAATAGAAGGAAATTTAGGAGATAGAAATGCTGATACATTCCATAATGATCTACATAAGTCTTTAAAAGCTAATTTTATATTAGCAAATCCACCTTTTAATATTTCAGATTGGGGCGGAGATAAATTAAGAGATGATGTAAGATGGAAATATGGAATTCCTCCAGTAGGTAACGCAAATTATGCATGGCTTCAACACATGATACATCATTTGAACCCAGAAAACGGAGTTGCAGGAACAGTATTAGCTAACGGAGCATTAGCAAGCGATTCAAGCGGAGAAGGAGAAATAAGAAAAAATATGATTGAAGGTAGAGTAGTTGAATGTATAGTTGCTATGCCTAGTCAATTATTCTATGCTACTGGAATTCCTTGTTCTCTATGGATTATGAGAAGAAATAGAGATGAAAAAACAAGAAATAAAATATTATTTATAGATGCCAGAAATTTAGGCTCTATGATTGATAGAAAAGTTAGAGAACTTACTGAAGATGATATTTTAAAAATAGCTACAACATATCATAACTGGAGAAATGATACTAATTATGAAGATGAATTAGGCTTTTGCAAATCAGCTACTATTGAAGAAGTTAAAGACAATGATTATGCCTTAACACCAGGTAGATATGTTGGAACTCCTGAAGATGAAGGTGATGGACTTCCATTTGAAGAAAAAATGAAAAAATTAACAAGTGAATTATCAGAACAATTAAAAGAAGAGGAAGCTCTTAATAAAGAGTTAAAGAAAGTGTTAGGAGCGATAGGATATGAAGTGTAAATTAAGTGAGATAGCAATAATTACTATGGGGCAATCTCCTAAAGGAAGCTCATATAATGCAAATAAAGAAGGAAAACCTTTTTTACAGGGAAGAAAAACTTTCGGAAGAATATATCCGTATATTGATACATGGACAACCGAACCAAATAGAATGGCACAAAAAGGAAGTATTCTTATGAGTGTTAGAGCACCAGTTGGAGATGTTAATATAGCAAATAATGAAATTTGCATTGGTAGAGGTTTATGCTCCATAAATGCAAAAAATGGTAACAATAACTATTTGTATTACTTGTTATTAAATAGTAAAACCAATATTGTAAATAAATCATCTGGTACAGTATTTGATTCAATAAATAGAGAACAATTAGAGAATCTAGAAATAAATGCTCACAACGAAGATGAACAAAGAAAAATTTCAAGGCTTCTATCGAAAATAGATGAAAAAATTGAATTAAATACGCATACAAATAATAATTTGTACGAAATAGGAAAAGCACTTTATCAAGAGTATTTTGAAAATGAAGAATATACAAATAATTATGAAATAAGACAATTAAGAGAGGTAACAACTAATAACAGAAATAAAATAGGTCAGACTAAAGAATATAAAGTTTTATCTGCTGTTAATACTGGTAATTTAGTATTATCAGATGATTACTTTGATAAACAAGTTTATAGTAAAGACATAGGAAAATACTTAAATGTTAATAAAAATGACTTTGCTTATAATCCTGCAAGAATAAATATAGGTTCAATAGGATTAAATACTTTTGATTTTAACTGTTGTGTAAGTCCTGTATATGTTACATTTTCAGTAGATAAAGATTATATAGATTTCTTTGATTTCTATTTTAAATCTAAAAGATTTAATGCTGAAGTAACATTAAAAGCTTCTGGATCAGTTAGACAAGCTTTAAATTATAATGATTTTGGAATGATAGAAATACCATATCCGACAAAAGAAATGATTGAAAAATTTAATAGTTCATACAAAACAATAAAGGAAAGAATCAATATAAATAAAACTAAAATAAGCAATTTAGAACAGCTTAGAGATACACTACTACCAAAGCTAATGAATGGAGAAATAGACTTAGATAAAATCGAAGTTTAGTCATACAAATTGTTATTTGTTAGCTAGCACAAAGGAACAAAACAAGATAGGGGGAATTAGAAATGTTCAGAGAGGATAATGTTGAACAAGCCATAATTGAACAATTAAAGAAATTAGGTTATGAATATCAGTATGCACCTGATATTGAAAGAGATTATAAAGAGGCAATACTAAAAGATGTATTTTATGAATCTTTATACAAAATAAATAAATATATAACTGAAGATATTGCAGATGAAGTATATAGAAAAATAAGAAACTTCCATGCAGTAGATCTTGTAGAAGCAAACTACGAATTTTATCACATGCTTTATGCAGGAGTCGAAGTTCCTATTGGAGGAGATAAAACTTTTGTTGCAAAGTTAATTGATAGAGATAATATAGAAAACAACCTATTCCAAGTTTTAAATCAATACACAGTTATTGAATATAAAGAAAAAAGACCTGATGTTATTGTATTTATAAACGGAATCCCTCTAATTGTATTTGAACTTAAAAATGCGATAAGTGAAGATACAACTATTGAAAATGCATATAATCAAATAAAAAATTATCAAGAAGATATAAAAGGTTTATTTTATTACAATGCTTTTAGTGTAATAAGTGATGGAATAAATGCGAGAATAGGAACTATTACAGCAGACTTTAATAGATTTATGACATGGAAATCTCAAGATGGAGAAAAGCCAGAAGATAATATAAATCAAATAGATGTATTACTGAATGGAGTTTTCAGAAAAGATAGACTAATTGATATTATTACTAACTTTATATTATTTCAAAATAAAGAAAAAGGAAGAATAAAGATACTTGCAGGCTATCATCAATATTTTGCAGTAGATAAATCAATAAAAAGCACATTAAAAGCTTTAGATGAGCATACTGGGAAAGCAGGTGTTGTATGGCATACTCAAGGTTCTGGAAAAAGTTTCGCAATGGTATTTTATACTGGAAAAATTTCTAAAATACATAGTTTAAATAATCCTACAATTGTTGTATTAACTGATAGAAATGATTTAGATAATCAATTATATGAAACATTTGCGAATACTAATAGAGAAATACTTCCTCAAAAAACTCAGCATGCTGCAAGCAGAAAGAAATTAAAAGAGTTGTTAAATGTAAATGCAGGAGGAATCATATTTACAACTATACAAAAATTTGAAGAAGGCGATGATATAATTTCTGAACGTGAAAATATTATATTTATCGTTGATGAAGCACATAGAAGTCAATATAGTACAGAAAAGAAATTCAACAGAAAAACTGGAGAATTCCAAACAGGCTATGCTAAAAAAATGAGAGATAGTCTTCCTAAAGCTACTTTTATAGCTTTTACTGGAACTCCAATAGAATATGCAGATAAAAATACAAGAATTCTTTTCGGAGATTATATAGATGTATATGATATGACTCAAGCTGTATTAGATAATGCAACTGTTCCTATTTATTACGAAAACAGAGTAGCAAAATTAAAATTAGATGAGAATGTTCTTAAAGAAATTGATGATGAGTATAACTACATAATTGAAAATGACGAGGCTGATATTGAAACTGTAACTAAATCTAAAGAAGAACTTGCAAAACTTGAAACAGTTATAGGCGCACAAGATCGTTTAGAAATGTTATCTAAAGACATTATTGAACATTACGAGCAAAGAGAAGACATACTAAACGGAAAAGCTATGATTGTTTGTATGACCAGAAAAATAGCAATAGATTTATATAAAGAGATTATAGAAAAAAGACCAGAGTGGAAAGAAAAAATAAAAGTTGTTTTAACAGACAACAATGATGATCCTACTGATTGGCATGAAATAGTTGGAAATAAAAAGTATAGAGATGATCTTGCAACTGAATTTAAAGATGAAAAAAGTAAATTAAAAATCGTAATTGTTGTTGATATGTGGCTAACTGGATTTGATGTTCCAGATCTTGCAACTATGTACATAGACAAACCAATGAGAGGTCATAATTTAATGCAAGCAATAGCTCGAGTTAATAGGGTTTACAAAGATAAAGAAGCAGGACTTATCGTTGATTACATTGGTATTGGAGCAGATTTAAGAAATGCTTTAAATGAATATACAAATAGAGATAGAGATAAAGTTCCAGATATTACAGCAGCTTATGTAATAGTAAAAGAAAAACTAGAAGTAATGAGAGATTTCTTCTATGGATTTGATTATCAAGGCTTCTTTAGTAGTTCAAGCCAATTAAGATTAAAAACCTTAGCTGATGGAATTAACTATGTGCTTTCTAAAGATGAAGACGAAAAGAAAGATTTTATTGCTGAAGCAACAGTTCTATCTCAAGCTGAAACACTTGCAAGAAGCATATTAGATGAACAAACCAAATTAGAGGTTGAATTTTTTAAAGGCGTAAAAGTTGGTATTAATAAAATAACAGGAAAAGGACATTTAACTACAACAGAAGTAAATCAAAGAATCTTAAATGTATTAGAACAAGCTATTCAAGAAGACGGAATAATTGATATATTTAAAGCTGCTGATAGAAGTAATCCAGAAATTTCTATCCTTTCAGAAGAATATCTTGAAAGTATAAAGAAGTCAAAGAATAAAAATATCGCAGCTGAATTATTAAAAAGACTTATTGATGGAAATATAAGAGTCTTCAAAAGAACTAATTTAGTAAAAGCAGAATTGTTCTCACAAAAAATGGCTGAAATAATGAAAAAATATAATAATCGTTTAATAACAAGTGCAGAAGTTATTGAAGAATTATTAAATCTTTCAAAGGAAGTTGTAGATGCTAAAAATGAAGGTAGGGAAAAGGGATTAACAGACGATGAATATGCTTTCTATGATGCTCTTGTTAAAGATCCTAATGTATTAAAAGAAATGCAAGACGAAGTTTTAATACAATTAGCTCATGAACTTACTGAAACAGTTAGAAAAAATAGAACTGTTGATTGGGATAAGAAAGAATCAGCTAGAGCTTTTATGAGAAGAGAAATAAAGAGATTATTGAGAAAATATCATTATCCACCAACAAAAGCAGATGAAGCAGTTCAAACAGTTGTACTACAAGCTGAATTGATGGGAGAAAATTATGATATTAAACTATCAGATGAAAATAGTATAGATGCACAGCATGGGATGGAATATTTAGAGAATGATTTTGAAAGTTTAGCAAGGGTAGCTGAAGAAGGAGAAAAATATGCTATAAAAGAAGATAATAATTAGTATTAAAATATAAGGAATATTGATATTTTAGATATTTTAAAATAAGAGGTGTGATATGAGTTTGTTCAATAAAAAAGAGAGAACATATCAAGAAATAATAGATGAAATATATTCCAATTTAGGAGAAAACAAAAAAGAAAATATTAAATATTTAAAAGAGCAAGCTGAAAGATATAAAAAACATTCTATGGCACATGAAATTCTAAAAGAAATTGGAAGATTATTTACAAGAAATCTTGATGAAGAAAAACTACAAGAATTAAATAAAGCTATTGAAAGTGATGTTACTATTCATTTTCAAAAAGGAATAAAATATTTGAAAAGTAGAAATCTAGATAAAGCAGAAGATGAACTTAATAAATATGTTCAGATTTCTACAATAATGTTTAAAGATGATAGAATATATAAATATTTTACACCTAGAAATCCAATCGAATATATGCTTATTTTAAATGATGAAAATGGAAAAGAGTTTAAAGAAACAGGCACAGACTTTTCAAGCGGATACACATATTTAGGAGTAATAGCTGTTGATAAGAAAAATATAAAGAAAGCTAGAGAAATGCTTGAATTAGCATTTAAGTGGAATCCATACAATTCCGAAGCTATTTTTGAATATAACGAAACATTTAAAATGGAAGGAAAATTAGAAGAATATAAAGATAAAACAATAGAATTCTTTAGTAAACTATATGATCCGCATGATTTAGCGAGATTTTATAGGAATTTAGGATACTATTATATAGAAAGAGAAGAATGGGAATTAGCAAAAGCAATATATATTTATAGTATGCGATTTGATAATAATGACAAGGCAAAAAATGAATTAATTTATATTATGCAAAAAAG
>CALVKV010000166.1 GCA_944333305.1 uncultured Bacilli bacterium | reverse complement strand
AAAATTACAAAAAAAGATAGTAATTTCAACAATTATTATCTTTTTGTCTCATAATTTATTTTGTCCTATAACGCGAATTATAAGACATGTCTTATAATTAGCGTTACCATTGTTGTTGACGTTACGCACGTTAGACGTATCATTGGTAATTCCCTACTATAATTTATTTTAAACTAATTATAGTCTTTTTAATTTAGTCACGAAAGAGAAATACCATTCTCTTTCGTGACTATTAACTTCCTAACTGTATTTCAAAAGGTGAAGTTAACGTTCCATCACCATTTACAATCTGTACGCTAGATTTTAGATTTATTGATGGGCGAACCCCGAACGCGTTCGAAGGAGCGGAGTTGTACGCGTAGCCACTGTCGTACACGATACGCACGCTAGACGTACTGTATGGTGTTAAAATCCAATAAGTTGTATTATTTCCGGGTCTATCAAATTGCCCTGCCATTAATTCTCCAAATCTTAATAATCCTACTTTAGCTTCTGCTGTAGTCCCTGTTGTACTACTCATATTGATATCTGTATATTTGGCTAATTTATATGAAGCTCCACTTCCTACTGTTCCAAGATACCATGTTGTACTATCTTCTATCATGTTAGAATACTCATTATCTACGTAACTTGTTAGATATTCTCCGTTTAAGAATGTACCTATTGTATTTTCGTTTGAAAAGGTTGTATTACTTCCAAATGCACTCGTTATAAATGTTCCTGAACTTTTTAATGGTTCGGCACTGGTTATCTTAGTCAAGCCTGAAGTCTCATGACTTACTATTCTATATAGATTATTTTCATTATTTCCAAAACGTATATATTCACCGCTATATCTACTTGAAAGAAGTGTTCCTGAAAGATTAGTATCATTATCTCCGTTTAGTCTATATGGATTATCTATTGTTCCATCACCATCTACAATTTTAACGCTAGATTTTAGATTTATTGATGGGCGAACCCCGTACGCGTTCCAAGGAGTACTGCTGTTCGCACTACCAACGTTGCCCACGTCACGCACGTTAGACGTATTATATGGTGTTAAAGTCCACCAATTAAGTCCATTATTTAAATAGCCATTACGATAGGTAGTTCCTGTATAACTTGTTTGATATTCATATATATTAAGTAATCCTACTGCATCTGTTACTACTGTACCACTATCACTTGGTCTTGTTATACTTCCTAAACTAGTTGAATCCATTGTTGCATTCCAAGTTGCATCTGTTACGATAAAGTTCTCATAATCTCTCAAATTACCTAAAAAGCCATCAACACTTGTATCATTTAACCAGTCTTCCATATAACTACCTTCAAAAGCAGGATTAAAACCTGCATTATAACTAATTGCACTTATATTCCACTGGGTTACTAACTTAGTAGTCTTTGCTTCATTATTAACAGAAACCGCTCTCCATAATTTACCACTATACCAAATATAGTTATTTGGATCTTCCCCTGTTATAAAAGTATCTACTTCATCATCATAGGTACTACCACTAGAAAGATTATCTATTACAATATCTGACACTGGACCTGTAGTTATAACTTCCTCAAATAAATGACCATTACTTGGTAATGCTAAATCATTATAATCAAGCCCTACACTAACACCTAAGTTAATAGTTACCTCACTACCAGATTTATTTGATACTTTAATTATATAAGTATTACTAGAACCACTAGATCCAGCTTTCTCTAAATTTATTCCTGCTTCTACTGGTGGTGTATTTACACCATCACTTACTTTATATCCTGCGCTTACTCCTTCAGGTAAATCACCTTCATAATAAAAATTAAATCTTGCTATTCTATTATTAGGATTAGATAAAGTTACTGTAAACTCTTTAGACTCACCATTTGGTACTACTAATTTATTTCCTTCACTACCATCTACTGCTAAAAAAGAAGTTAAATTACCTGTTACTATACTTATAGCATTACTCTTCTCCTTACTTACTGTAAACATAGCATAAGAAAAGAAACCACCTATTAAGAGCAAACAAATAAGTCCTACTCCTAAAATATAAACTTTAGATATATCAGTCTTCATTAATCCTTTAATCTTATATTTCATATTTTCACCTATCCTATATAAAAATAATAACACAAATTGTGTTATTATTAAAGAATATATTTAATCAAAATAGTCAATTAACATTGCTTTCTTTACTCTTTTCAAAGTCTCATTAGCTTTCTTTTCAGCTTTAGCACTACCTTTTTTTAACATATCACAGACTAAATCTATATTATCTTCATAATATTTTCTTTTACTTCTTATAGGAGCTAATATATCTTCTATTACATTATATAAGAAGTTTTTAATCTTAACATCTCCTAAACCACCTTTTTCATAATGAGCTTTTAATTCATCTAGATTCTTATATTCAGGTAAATATTTCTTAAAATGTTCATTTGTACATAACGCTTCTAAATAGATAAACACTGTATTATTCTTAGTATCACCAGGATCTTCTACTCTTATATGATTAGGATCAGTAAACATACTCATAACTTTTTTCTTAACAGTCTTACTATCATCTTTTAAATATATACAATTACCTAAAGATTTACTCATCTTAGCTTTACCATCTGTACCTGGTAATCTTCTACAAACTTCACTATCTGGAATTATTGCTTCTGGCTCTACTAAAGTATCACCATA
>CALVKV010000165.1 GCA_944333305.1 uncultured Bacilli bacterium | reverse complement strand
AAGAATTTTCATATCGTAATTCTTACCAAAAAGGAGTCATTTTCTTCCAAAGACACAAACTTTTTTACACTACCTACTCTAATAGGACTGCTCTCAAATAATTCCATACTTACGACGCAAACGCCGTACAATCAAATATCAGCGTCAGCACCACATCCCTGCCATCGGCGTCAATCCCAATATGATTTGCCATGGAAAGTAAGGCTTTAGCGTATCCGCAGCTTTCGGAAACGTCCAGGCCATTGAGGCTTTTTATTGTGGCAATGAACACAGAGCCTTTCTGTTCCTCGATGGTTAAAAGGGAAGAAGTGCACTCTGCCAGGTTCTGCAGAGCCGGAAGGATCCCGTTTTGGAACCAGGAGACGGCATTCTGCAGCCGTTCTTCTTTTGTGATCCGCTGGATGTCTTCGATGGACTGACGAACCTGGTTCAGTTCTTTGGGGCCCATAAGATCCAGCTGGGAGGTTACTTCATTTATCGTGTCGGTATTGTTGGAATAATCGTATGTGGTCATGCTGAATTCCTCTTTTCTTCATTTTCCGGTTGGCGTTCCGGTAAGTTGATCCAGCGGCCGTCCTGGAAGATACGGCCGGTCACCAGATTATAAAAATAAGGGGGCGGGTATGGTTCCTCCAGGCACTCCGGGGCAATGTAAAGGCCAAGATGCTGTTGAAAATAGGGCGTAAGGGTGTCCATAACCGCATTCTTAAGCTGATAGGCCAGTTCCTTTAACATGGAAAAATCCTGGTACTGGAACACTGCTTTGGAACAGTCTTTTAACAGACCGGAGTTAGTGATGCCGGCCTGGATCAGTTTGGTGACTTCCGGCAGATATTCCGGAAAGATCTGAAGGTCCTCCAGGATGATTGATTTCAGGAACCGTTCGGCCAGGTCACGCAGCTCTGCAGACAGCTTTTCATAGCCTTTCTTATACTTGGTCTTCAGCACATCTAATGGGACATGATCCCGGTTCCGTTTTAAAACAGCCAGTTTTTCAATCAGCAATGTTTCAAGATCCGGTGCAGTACCGGGGAAAGATGTACGCATAGAAACCTCCTTATTATGGGCGGGGCCGAAAAGTGACCCCGCAAAGGACTGCCATTATGCACATAAAGCGTATTGTTCGGATGGATTCCTAAGATAGCTCAGTGTGTAGAATGAATTGGTTGTTTCAAAAGTAATGTAATTTTCGGAAACCTCTAAGATCTGTCTTACGGTAGAGGTGCGAATCAGATTGCCGCTGTAGACATATTCTGCAGGCTGGCCCGCAGAAATGATGCCGTTTAAATAGCCGGTAATATAGTAGTGATTCTTGGCTGGAACCGGATTAGGAGCCAGCTTGTGCTTTAACAGTTCAAACATAAGGTTCCTCCTTTGGGTGAATGGGTAAGGTTATGCTGCCAGCAGAACACGAATCCGCCGTCTCATGCGTTTAAAACGGCTGCTGACCCCGGAAGGGGCGATGCCGCAGCGATTGGCAATCTCCTGATAGGAGAGTCCATCCGCCTTTAACAGCACAACTTCCTTTTCCTTCTGGGTAAGATAGGACATCAGTTCCAGCGCGTAAAAGCGTTCTGCCATCATATCGTGCAGGTCCTTGCGCCGGTCAGGGAGCAGCTGGTCCAGTTCCTGTTCATAGAGCAGGGCTTCTGGCTTGCGCTTGGGCCGGTTCTGGTAGATTCGGTGTTCGCAGACGCTGTTTCTCATCCGCTGCCAGGCAATGGTGGCAAAGCTGTACTGGGATAAATCGGGTTTTTCATCGTAATCCTGGACTGCACTCAGATAGCCAAAGATGATAATGTCGTAATACTCGTCTGCGGGCAGCCGGTGTTCCTGAAGGAAGCGATAGACCAGCCCGATGTGTTCCTCGGCAAAATCCTGTTGGGCAGCAGTCAAGGTGTGAATGCGTTTCATGGTAGACCTCCTTGTATTATTCTTTTGTAAGTTCGGTTAAAATTGCAGCCATCATTCTGGCGATACCCTTGTGTTCGGATAAAGGATCCGTGTCCTGCTTGCGGATCAGCACAACGGCGCCCAGGGGATTTTTTCGGTTCCCGATAGGATACAGGGCGTTGATCAGGCAGGAGCGGCTATCGGTTAAATAAACAGGGTGGTCCCTGGTGTAAAGGTAGCTGTGCTGCTGCTGGATCAGTTCCTGGGTATCCTGGGATAAGATCCGTTCCCCCTCTAAGGAGAATCCATTGAAATAGGATATCGTATCCAGGCTGCAGATTGCGGCAGGCAGGTGCAAATCCCGTGCCATGAGCCGTACAAAGGTCTCTGACAGCTGCTTGAATTCTGGAATGGGAGAATAGACATCCAGTACGATCCGCCGTCCGGAAAGACTGATTTCCAGGGGAGTATCTTCTTTTAAGTGAAGGATATTCCGAATCTCTTTGGGAATGACGATTCGCCCCAATTCATCGACTTTTCGTATGATTCCTGAGGTCATTTGCGTCTCCTTTCTGCCGCAGCTTAGGCGGCACCTGACGATATTTCAGTTGTGGGATGCTGCGTTTCCTGCGCTGCCTGAAGGGCTTTTTTGGCTTGGGTAATAAGGGACGGGGCGATAGCCTTTTCCCAGGCATCGATGTAGGCATCCGTTCGGCCCAGAAGCTTGTACATTTCCAGGTCACTCAAATTTTTGAAGACCTTGATGCTGTTAGCCTCTTTAAAGGAATTGGCCTTCATATAGGTTCCGCCCTTTGCGTTTTTTACGGCGATGCCCTGTCCATTGACAATTTCCACATACCAGGGGAGTTTCCGCTCATTTCCTTTGCGGTCCGTTTCAGCACGGACGATCTGCAGCATGGTTACCTGAGAGTAGCCTTTTGCGTCAGGAGTTCCAAAGATTTTCTCCTGCCGGAAATTGACAGAGGGAAAACCAGCCTTTAACCGGCTGAAAAGGAACCGGACCTCATCCGGTGAAATATTTGCCTGGACGGTCTGGGCATTCTTACCGGTACCTTTTGAATAGTCTGTCATCAGGATTCCGATGAGAGAGGTACGTTTAATCTCGCTGTCGGTTTCTTCCCCATCGGCATGGATGTGGGCGTAATTGGACAGTGAGGCAACCTTTAATTTGTCCCGGAATTCGATGAGAGCCCGGTCGTTCTTCACAACGGCAATTTGTTTTGAAATATATTCGTTCATAATGTTCTCCATTCTGTATGGCCGCCGAATCCAATCAGGCGGCGTGACGGTTTTTGATGTACTGGATGATCAGGGATCCAAGGTTCACGGGAAGGCGGTTTAAGTCGGAAATATCTAAGAAACCGTCTCCGTAGATCCGTTTGATATTGGGCTTGTCATCGCCTATGGCGGCGGCAAACAAAAGGATCCCTTTTCGGGAATACTCCTGTTTGATCCCGCGCAGGTCTGCTTCCGCAGCTGTACCGTAGTATCCAGTTCCTGCAGGCTGGCCATCGGAAATGATAATCAGCAGTTTGATTTCTTCCGGGCGCTGCAGCAGACGTTCTGCGGAAAAACGGAGAGCTGCCCCATCGCGGTTGCCGCATCGGGAAGACATATCCATGATGCGGTAGGCATCTTTCCCATCCTCCGAATCATATTCGGCATAGGAAAAAACCTCCACATCATCTTCTTCCGTGTGGCCATAAACGGCAATAGGGATGCTCAGATTCCGGCAGAAGTCATGGATAATGAGTGCGGCTGCCCGTGCTTTTGTGATGCGGTCACAGCTGCTCATAGAGCCGCTTTCATCAATCAAAAGGCAGACGGCCAAATCGCCCTGGTCATTGGGAAGTTTCATTTTATAGAAAATCTTTCCGTCATTTCGGACTACGCTGCGTGGGTTGATCCGCCGGCCAAAGGGAAGGCCGTCCAGCTTGCCGCCGGCTTTGGCATCAATCAGGAGCTGAGCCACCTGTTTTTGCAGCCGTTTGGATACGGGCTGCAGAGCCGGGAAGACTCTCTGGTAGCTGCTACGGTATTCTTCGGGCACATATCCCATGCGGTTGATGTGGACATGAAAGCCCCGATGAATGTTGCCGAAGGAGATCCGATCTGCCTCCTCCTGCAGCTCCTCAGAAAGTTCTTCTTCGTAGCGGGCATGGGCAGCCTCCTGCGCCATCTGGGTAAGGATCCGCTGCATATCCTCGGCAGCCTGAGAGACATAGCCGGAACCGGAAAAATCCTGGTCATAGGAGGTTCCTCCGCTGTCTCCCTCGGATAATTCCTCGGTTTTTTCCAAGGCAATCCGGCCGGTTTCATAATCCAGAGCCTGTTGGATCACTTCTTTTTCTTCTTCTGTTTTGGTCGGATCGTGGGTCCATTTGCCTTTGGATGGAGCGGGTTTCCCCTTTCCCGCCGGGAGGGCTTTGGGAACCGCGATTTGGCTGGCGGCAGCAGAGGAAGCAAGATCCGTCTTGTTGGCTGCATCCTCCCTTGCCTGCTCAATGAGCGATTCCATAAAGGGATAGAGGATGATGAGCATTTTATTGGCGGCGGTGTAGCGCAGCCGGGCATCCTCGTCATAAGCTGCTTCATCCAGCAGTGGAATGCACTCATAAAGCGCATCCAGGTATTTTCCCTTGTAATTGTCGGTGTTATTGATGTCGCCGGATATGGCATATTGAATCAGAAGATTTGCGATGATGAATACATCGTGATGGCCTTTTGCGATTTGTTCGGAGATGGGAGGGATATCCTCCGCGAAACGAAGGTTATTTAACAGAATACCGGTTCGGAAGGAGCCGGGAAACGCATCCATCATTCTGGCCTCGATGTAGAGATCCTCCATGGTATTGACCAGAGTATGAGCAACCAGGCCAACCGCCTGGATAACGCCTTCATCCTTGTCCTCAAAGGCACTTTTTAATTTCTCTAAGCTGAGATTCTGCAAGGGGGTAAGTCCGGTTGGTTCTTCTGGATAGAAGGAGCCGGAGGCCAGCGCCTTCATATAAATCTGCAGCATAGTGAAATCGGTAAAAAGCAAGTGGCCAATCTCATGGCCGACCAGTCCAATTAAGCTGTCTACCCGAAGACTACGAGTAGGAAAGCTGCGTGTGACAGAGTTGCCGGCGTTGATAGTGATGGTGCGGTTATTGGTAAAAGCCATTTCTGCGTCTGGGGAACAATCCCAGAACAGTTGAACTTTACTCCGTCTGCGATACCGTCTGGCAGCGGCCTCCGCAATATCCGTCATGTATGCGGAAAACTGGCTGGAGGTAAAAAACTGCTCATCGGTAATCTTAGACGTTTCTTCTTGGATCATTCTGCGTATGGTTCGGTGAGATGTTCTCAAGCGGATTCCTCCTTTCGGGTGCAGCTGACATTGTCAGACAGCAGAGTTTCCAGGGAGATATCAAAATAGCGGGCAATGTTGCAGGCCAGGCAGAGAGAGGGCAAAAGCCGCCCGCTCTCGTATTTGGCAATGGTTGCACGGTCCACATGAAGGCGTCCGGCCAGCTGTCTTTGCGAGACTGGCGGTGCCTGCAGGCGGCGGAGCCGCTTTAAATTCCTGGAAAAATGATGAGTTAATTCTTGTTCTGTAATGAATTTCATGGATGACCTCCTATGCAGCAAATTTGCCTTCCAGACAAGTAGAGTAGATCTCTGCGCGGTTTTCCGGATCGCTGGAGGCAGAAGACAGTACCGTATAATGTGCAGACTCCAGGATATTGCCGCTGATCATGTAGGACTGAACCCAGGAGATCAGCTCCCGGACACCGCAGCTTCCGTCGGTAATCATAGTCTCTCTGCAGTGTTCAGAAATTTCCGTCACGGTCTTTGCCATTTCTGCAATCACACTGGTGTCCTTACAGCCGGTGATATTGACCACTCTGCCGATTAAGGTGTCTGTGTCCGGTTCGGCCAGGTCAATGACCAGGTTCATTCTGGAGATGACGGACTGGTTTAAGTCCCTGCAGCCGGCATAGTTGATGTTCGTGGTGATGATTACCACGGTATCCGGATGCCGTTTGACAATCTCTCCTGTGGGTAGAACCACGCTGGCGCACCGGTCCAAAAGGCCGTTTAATCCGACCAAAACACCAGGATTGGCAATGACGGTAGGCTCCTGTATTTCAATTACATACCCGTTTCGGATTGCCTGGATCAGCGGAGTATCCACATAGCGGAAATGCTGACCGCCGGAATGCTCGCGGGAGTTCTCCTGCCTGGCTTTTACGGCAATGAGCTCTAAGAGCTTATCATAGACCTCTCCCTCAGTGATGGTTTCTTCATACTGTCCGGTCAGCTTATAATAAGCGCTGGAGGGATCCATCTGAATATCCGTCAGGGTAGGGAATTCATCTGGCGGGGAAACGGCCGTCTCTGTATCCGGCAGCATCTGCCCCAGGAGATCAAAGATCTCGGTGTTGGCAGAGCAGGTGTAGAACAGATAGGGAAGTCCCAGGCCAGCGGCGATTGCCTTTGCCGCTTCGGTTTTACCCGTTCCGGCAGGTCCGCGCAGAAGAAAATTGCGCATGGGCTGTGTTCCTGTGGTAGTCATTTGCGCGTGCTTGCAGATGCTGTCCACCTCTGGCGGGATAATGTACCAGTCTGCCAGGGAGGGGATGAGCAGCTGTTCTTTTGGGGAAAATATGCGTTTGGAAAGAGAATACTTTCCGGCAAAGCTGTTTTTATCAATGGGGGAAGCACTGCTGAGACTCGTGCCTGGGCGAAAAATACGGAAGGTGCCAAACAGAACACTGGTAGGAGAATATGTCCCGCGGGCCAGGTTTAATGGCGAGATCTGCTGAACATTCCCGGTGCTGGGAATAATAATCTTCAGACCGTCATTTCCCAGATTTTCGGCATTTTCGATCCTCCGGTAAAGGTTATCGCACAGGATGTAAGCCGCTTCGTCAGCTTCCTTCATATCTGGAAATCCAGCTTTTTTGCAGTCAGCCAGCCGCCGGTACTGTTCATCGAATTCCTGATCCTCCATAGCCAAAGGGATCAGGGCAAAGAATAGTGCAGTGCCGGTATTTCCGCTGTCTTTGATGCTGTAAATTTTCGTATTGGCAGAGGGATCCACAATGTCAAAACGTCCGGCCACAAATTTCCGGTTGGTCTTGTTAAAGACAACTGCGTGAAGCTCGCCAGTGCGGCTTTTGTATTCGGCAACCAGTTTCTCTCCCTGGGTGCCAAGGGCGCACTCGGAGGATCCGGACGGAGTAACTGTCGTGTCCATTTCCATGTAGGCGAGAATTGCGCTGAGGGCAGCTGGGTGAAGGGTTGCTTTTTTGACAGCAGCCATACAGTATTTGCTGTATACGGTAGTGCTGACCGCGTCTTCTCCATCGAAAGGAGCCGGAAGGGTCCGTCTCCAGCTCCAGGCCTGAAATAAAGGAGTTTTTGCCATTTGTGTGTTCCATCCTTTCTTAAATAATAGTGATTAGATCCAGGATATGATCATCCGGTCTTTTTCGATTTTTCCATGAAGCTCATAATCTTCTAAGAGACGCAGCAGTTCGTTCCAGTAGTTCTTTGGAGGGAATTGTGTCAGCGTTCCTTTTAAAGCTTCCTTCTTATTTCGGGTGATGACAATATCCCCGTTTTCTTTGATGGCCAGCCGGCTGTGTCCGTTCACATTTAATTCTGTGATAACCGGTTCCAGCGCCGGACGTCCAATCAACTCATACCAGGATGCCACATCCACTACAGCGGGTTCTTTTGACTCTGTACCTGCAGCGGTTCCGTGACCGGCGGGCACCTGCCCAAAGTCCCCTACGATTAAAGGGGTGATCCGTATTCTGGCATATCGGTCAAAATGGATATCTGCATGGGTGTAGCGTTCCATGTCATCCACGGCAATCCGGACGGTTTTTCCATCCAGGATGTCTGTGAGACTGGGCGGGATTTCCCAGCGCCAGGTGGCATCCGGATAGGCTGATTTTAGCTTTTCGGTAATCCGCATACTGATGTGCTGTAGCATCCGCTGCCTTTCTTCTCCAGCATCCGGTTCCTGGCTGGGAGTAAAAATGATCTCCGATACAGGATCAGGATTTTCAAAGGGTTCTGCAGATGATGGAAACTCCGGTAGACCTTCCATGATGGTTGGGCTGCGGCGCAGTCTCCTTTGGGAACGGATAAAAGACCAGAGCCTTTTGCCGAAGAAAATCCAAAAAGAAACGGCACACCAGATTACGATTGCAGCTAACATCAGGTTTTGTGATAATCTGCGGTTAAACAGCACGGAAAGCAGCAGAAGTACAGTAATCAGCACTTTAAAACTTGTTGAGAAAATGGATGGTTTCATAGTATCCTCCTGATTGATAGAAAAAAGGAATTGCAGCGGGAATCAGGTCCATGGGCAGCAATTCCTTTTTCGGGTGATGATTTAGTTAAGGGGCAGTCCTTCATCTCCGCAGTCCTGTACCGGCGCAGATGGATTCTGATCGGTGTTGGCGTCATCAGAGCTATCGTCTCCTCTGACACGGATCGTAGGAGCATAGGCCCAGTGCACAAGGGTCAGCTTGGCATTCCAGCCTGTGGTGCCGTCCCGTTTCTGGTATTCCTCCAGCTCCTGGTCTCCGATGATCTGGATTAGGCTTCCTTTCTTTACCTTGGCATCAATCATTTTCTGGGCGCCTTCGCCGAAGATGATGCACTTGTAAAAGTTGGTGTGAGCATTTTCTCCGTAGCCTCTGTTGACAGCCAGGTTAAACTGCACGAATTTGGTGTTTTTTCCGTTCTGGCTGGTTTTCAGTTCCAGATCGGCGGTGACTCTCCCTGTGGTGAGAATGGTGACAGGTGTGTTCATGTTCATTTCTCCTTCCTTAGATTCGTGAAATAAAAAAAGTGCCAAAAAAATGCCATCGAATTCGATGGTATTTCTTGACACTTCTTTCCAACTTAAACAACGTGTGATGGCGGGCAGCCAGTCACAAAAATCAATTACAAGTTTATGTTACCACAAGATATAGTGGTTGTCAAATTGTAAAATCTATATTTGGAATAATGCTGAATGTAAATAAAGCTAATCTATGAGTTGGATATTTGATAAATATCAATATTCTTAAATATAATATACTGGTTGTATATATATTATTTTAATTTTTATTAGTACTTTCCAAGAGGTTACATTTAGTACTTTTATATGTCATAGATGGGACTTAACCATCAGAGGTGATGATTTTCCTGCAGTTTCAGTGCTTGCGACAATAAATGTAATATGATAATATATAACTGAAAGTATTATATATAATATCAAGATACAAAACGGAATTAGATATATGTTGAGTCAATAAATATGTAAATCATCAAGTAGGAGTAGTTGGTATTATATAAATGTCACATAAATGTCACTATAAATATCAAAATTTATTAGGTAAACTATATTATGAAAGAATGCTTTCAAAGCAGGTTTTATCTTATGAAATGCGCTAAAGAAAAGTAAATTTGTATAATTGTTTGCGCTACTAGAAGGAGGAGACTTTTATGAAAAAGAAATTATGTTTGTATGGAATCTTATTTGCTATGTCAATTTCAGGTTGTACACAGGCCGGGAATGATTCGGCTGATGTGGAGAATGAAACGATGATTGTGAATGGTGTGGATGAAGAAAAGGAGGAGAGCGAGCCGCCAGTTACAGAGGAAATGATACTGCAAGGAAGCGATGAGACGACGGAGGCCACTGATCTTTCTGATAGCAATCAAACGGAAAATACGTCTAAGATAGACCTGGCTATTATGAATGGTGTTCATAATATTTATACCGGCTATATTGATGATACAGAAATCAGGATGAAAATCAGTCGTCAGGATCAATATTTGTCAGCCGCCTTTATTACGAGAGCGGACGAGGAATGGAATTTTGAGGGGGAATTACGGAATACTGGAGAATTTGAATTACGAAATGCAAATGGAGAATTTATGAGAGGAATGATCGAACAAGAAAACAAATATTTACCGTTGATTGGAACTGGAGAGATTTCAGGATGTTTAGTGCATAATAAAAATACCCAAAATTGCAGAGGCGCTTCCTCAAAGTTGCAGAGGGAATTTCCCCAATAATG